>NZ_JAUDRJ010000003.1:2679048-2979048 GCF_030382115.1 Nostoc sp. GT001 | reverse complement strand
ATGGATTTGGGTGGAAGCTTAATGAAATTGTTGGCGCTCAGATTATATCAGTACCTGCAAAGAATGTCATCAGCAAAGCCAATCAGTCTTCCTTAGTAATTATCTTGATTGTATCAGCTATATTTATAGCCACTATTCTGTTAGTCAACTTGTTCTTGAATCGACAAGTTGTGATTCCTCTCAAACGCATGACTCGCATAGCCGAAGAAGTTAGTACGGGACATATGGAAGTTGAATTTGAGCAGATGTCTAATGATGAAATTGGTAATTTAGCTAAAGCCTTTAAACGGATGCAGTTAAGTTTAGAAATGGCAATGAAAAGAATCAAACGTACTCAAGGAGGTACAAGCGATTACAATAATTCGTAATGATGCTCTCTGCAAGATGCTGCGTTTAGGTTGCTTCCCCCCAGGGTTACGTGGACTAGCTACCGCTGCGCTAACGTCATAACGTTTTGTAGAAGACGTTGCATGTAGCTTTGCCAAAAAACCTTGTTACTTTTATTAGCTCTCTTGGCTTCAACTTACAGAATTAGTTAAGAGATAAAAAATTATTCCTCAATTTCATGATGTCTAAATCTCTATGAAAATAAGCTTTTTTTGAATTCAAAAGCTGCTTGAAAGTTAGGAATTTCCTTAGTTACAAGTTCAATAAATTGGTCAGCTGAAATATAAGGATTGTGAGCTAGTATTTCTTCTATAATCAGATTTGCCATTGGGCTGATGTGGTAGGCTAATTCTTGCTGGCAATGTTTGATAAATGCTGGTTGGAGTGAGGATTGTTGTTGCTGTTGTTCAATTCGCCGCCCATTTTGTGGACTAGTCGGTGAACTAAAAATTGTTTCTTCAGATTGGTTATATGACTGCGATATGGCTGACATAGCCTGAAATTCAGGGTTAAATACCGTGGCTGGCAAATCATCAACCATGATTGCAGAAGATATTGCTATTTCTGGTTCTCCAATACGCTCTAAATCTCTAAGAACTTCGCTGGCTGTTTGGTATCGCTTATTAGGTCTATCTTCCAACATACAATCAAGTACTTGAGCAAACCCATCAGTAACATAGGTATAATCACGCCAGTTCCATTCAAGTGAGTATTGATCCATTAGTAAAGATGGATCTCTAGCAGTGAGTAATACAATAGCAGTTACACCCAAAGCATAAAGATCGCTAGAGGGTGAACATAAACCCAAACTAATCTGTTCGCGGGGAGCATATCCAACTTTGCCTACAAGGGACATTTTGCCAACAAACGTTATTTGGTGGTTGGAACTTCTCCCCTCGTTAATATCAGCAATTTGCTTGCCTACCCCGAAATCAATCAGCACTGGCAGATCCTTGCCATCGGGTAACATGATGTTGTCTGGAGAAATATCTCGATGGATAATGTTGTGCTGATGGACATATTCCAAAACAGGCAGCAGATTCTTTAGCCACTGTATAACTTCGTCTTCAGAAAAATTTCTTCCTTGACGTTGAAGTTCTCCTAGCAGTCTTGAATATGTTTTACCGTCAACATACTCTTGTACTAAAAATAGCCGGCCATCTCCTTCAAAGCAAGCCAAAAACTTGGGAATTTGAGGATGTTGCAATTGATGAAGAATTTTTGCTTCTCTTTTAAATAAGTTACGATATTGTTCCAGTCCACTTTCGCTTGGTGCCAATGGGTGCAAATTCTTTGAGAACACAGGCTTCATTAAACCGACGAGTGTCAAATGCTAAGTAGGTTCGTCCCAATCCTCCCTGTCCTAGAAGTTTTTGGATAATATAGCGGTTATCGATTAGAGTTCCAGCAGCTATTTCTGGTCTTGTCATAGGGGACTGTGACATCATCATCGCACTCCTAGCGATTTTGTTATTGATAAATTATCTAATTTGCTGAAAGTCAGAAACTCTAGCAGATAAAGGCTGATAACATCCTTTAAATTGAGGTTAGCACCACTATCGAGACAAGGAAATACACTTTTCTACAATTTTCTGATGGTCTTGTGTTACCAAATAGACAATTTTAACCTGGGTAGTTAGCTCGTACTACTCATACTTAAGTATTTTAGCCGCCGCCACATAATCAGTGTCTGCGGTAATATCTGCAAATGTTCAAGGCATCGCCTTTGAGATTTGCTGCTGAACCTTATTTTCCCCTTAGTAACCCAATTGAAACTGAGTTGAGGAACAGTAAGGATATAGCGTGACATCATGATTTTTCATAAAAACTGAGGTTGCTATAGACTTGCCGAAAGGAATATTATATGTATTTCAAGTGCTAAATATGCGATCGCTCTCAAAAATTAATCTTTCTGAGAGCNNNTATCATTATCAGATAGCTGCTTCGGCATCGACTATCAAAGTTTTTAGNTGCAGCAATTCCTCAACAGCAGAAAATCATGCTGCGTATCAGAAAAGACTTGTGAAGTTACAAGAATTCATCCAGTTCATCAGGATTCACACCTAACTGACGCAAACGTTCTGCTAATTGTTCTGCTTTTCGTTTGGCTTGAGCTGCTTCTTGTTTAGCTTCTGTAGCTTCTTGTTCTGCAATAATAGCTCGTTGAGTTGCAGCCGCCGCTTCCTCTGTGGGTGCGGGAATTAATTCTCCCGCCAAGGTGAACCACCTTAACCACAACCTTTCTATATCTCGAAATGAACCCTGCCATAAGCCTAAACTTAAATCTATCTCTGGCATTAGTAGGTATCCATTAGTCAAGTTCATCGGTTCATAGTGACCGCCGACTAACTGAAAAGCCCGAAGTTCATTAGTGTAACGACTAAAAACAACATAGTAAGGAATCCGCAAAATACGCTCATAAACTTCCCATTTGCTAGGAGGTTTCTCTGCTGCATTTTCTCTTCTTGTGCCTAAATCTTCGTCTTCCGTACCTGGAGATAATAACTCAACAACTACAAAGGGATTTGCTGGTTCTTGCCAAGTTACATAACTTAAGCGTAAATCCTGCCCCTTGTATAACTTTTCTACGCCTACCACACCAAACCAATCTGGGCGTTTATACCACAAAGGATGCTGTAAATCATAGTAGAGATTAAGATCAGCCGCACTGTAAACTAGTTCGGGATTCCAGTTAATGGGTTGAAAAGTTAAGTATAAAAGTAAGGGTTGTAAAAAGTGGAAATCGTCTGGCAAACCTGGTTCCTCTGGGTTGTCACTTGGTAAATCATACATCGTTGGTAGAGTTTCCCAAGGAGGAAGCGGCGGGTCAAATTGAGGGATGTAATGGGGAGAAGAAGTCATATTATGCTAAATTCACAGCTTCTAAGAGGGAATAGGGAATAGGAAATAGGGAACAGAAGCGAATAGATGTGTACTGAGTTTTTTCACGCAATCAAATAGGATTTCTATAGAAGTAATAATGGTATTCCACAACTAGCTGCGAAGTGCTAGCGCACCGCTTTGCTAACGCCAAATTTTGAGATCACCTCTGCTAGTATTATCTCTAAATGTTCGGCTTCTTTGGGTCAAATGCCACTGGACTCTAATTGTGAAACTTGCTCAAGGTTGGTAATTAGCGAGATATCACTTATTTAAAGGTATAAAAAATTTTCTTAATTGCTGATAAATAACTATTATTTTCTAAATTACTTGGGGAATACTGAAATATAGTACCCTTAAACGTGTATGAAAAATGGCAGATAATAAAGTCAGTGCAAAACTTTCCTCCGCAGACAGGGAAGCTGTGATGCAAGCTATTACTACTATCCGCGAAAAGTTACCGTTCTTGATTGATTTGACAACGGAGGAGCGTAAAGCTTTACCCAAGCTGGGGGATAAGAGTCGGGCGTTTGTGAGTAAGGCGTTGGAAATCGGCACACAAAATCCTGACTTCTTACCTCGTTCTTTTGACTTGAATGATATGCGCCAAGATATCGAATTATTTGAAGCCCTGTATCCGATTTTGCTGTCGTTGACGCAACTGCAAGAACTGGTGGATGATACTTCTGTGGCTGTTGGTAGCGAAGCTTATGCGGCGGGATTGATGGTTTATAACTATGCGAAAGTCAGTGGTAAAGGCGCGGGTTTAGAGTCAATGATTGATGATTTAGGACGCAGATTTGCCCGGAAAGCTAAAAAAGTGCAACCACAAAGTTCATAAGGGACTTCCAACAAATAAATTATCCAATCTTGTGGAGTGGACATCTTGTCTGCCCAAGGCTTGGGGCTATCGTGTCGCCCACCCCACAAGAAGTAGTTGAGTATTTTTTTATTTGGAGTTCCTAAGTCGAGAAATTAACTCAATGCTTCTACCTAAAAACCTAAAACTTTGAGCTTTTGAGCTTGGGTGTTTCTGTTTTAAGTGAAAAACTCCCAGTCAGAAGCTTAAGTTTTGCTGTTGTCAGCAATAACGTTTTTGTTTCAAGTGAGAATGTTTTGGTTTTAAACGAGAACTTTCCGGTTTCAAGTGAGAACGTTTTTGTTTCAAATGAGAATATTTTCGTTTCAAGTGAGAATGTTCTGGTTTTAAACGATAACTTTTCGGTTTCAAGTGAGAATGTTTTCGTTTGAAGCCGGAAAGTTTGTGTTTAGAACTAAATAGTTGTAGGTTAAAGAGCAATACGGTTTGTAGCGCTTCTCGGTTGAGTGGAATACAGACCTAACCCCCAGCCCCTTCCCTACAAGGGAAGGGGAGTAAGATTCGATAATTTTAGATTGCTTAAATGGTGTCTGTGTTACTCTGCCACAATATGTAGAATACGGGCGTAGAGAGCATCAGCAACTCTAAACTCGGCGGTAGCAATTAGCTCATCAAGTAGAGGTTTAACAGCTAAAATAAATCCCTTTTGTTTGGCTTCAATCAGAACACCTAACAACCCTGTAATCCGCAATCCTAAACTATCAGCTTCTGCTCTGCCTCGACGTTCATCAATAATTAGCAATTCTGCCTTGAGTTCAATAGCAAGTGTAATTGCTTCACACTCACCTTCATCCAATTGCTGTCCCAAAAGGGTTGCGACTAGGGAGCGATTTGTTACTTGGCGTATCTCAATCCATTTCAACGTTTGTACTTCGATTGAACCAGGTACAGGTACAGGTGTACCTGTCAGTTCTTTATAAACAGCTTCTGGAATCAGGATTTTATTATACAGTTGCCTGAGTAAGTCTAATTGACTTATTGCAGCCAAGCTGGTGATTGGCGAGGTATCACTAATTACAATCACAACCTGCCTAACTCCCGCAAGTTTTTTAAATCTAGTTCAAAATCTTCTATGTCATAAGAATAAAGCGGAATTTGGCGTTCTTTGAGCAGTTGTCGAAACCGTACTTTATCCATTTGGGCTAACTTGCTGGCGTGTCCTACAGGCAATTTACCAGACTGAAACAATAGCAATGCAATTTCCTGTTTGAATTCGGTTGCGGTCATTCCACAGGCATTTAAGGTTTCATCCGATATAATGACGCTCATATTTGTTGATTGTTTACAAGTATTACTTACTATTTTGACGCTGTTATTGTCAGACTAACTGCGATCGCCAAATTTTGATATTTCCGCCACTATCTCCAGCCGCAAGCCCATTTCCATCGGGGGTAAAGGCGACGGAATAAACCTTGTCAAAATGAGTCAGGCTGTGAATTTCTTTACCTGTTGCTACTTCCCACAATTTGATAGTCCTGTCCCCACTACCACTAGCGAGTACTTGCCCATCACGACTGAAGGCTACACACCGAACCCCACCGGAATGACCAGTGAGAGTGCGAATTTCTTTACCTGTTGTCATTGACCACAGTTTAATAGTCTTGTCCCAACTGCCACTAGCTAAAATTTGCCCATCACGACTGAAGGCGACGGAATTAACCGACTCGAAATGACCAGTGAGAGTGCGAATTTCTTCCCCTGTTGTTACCGACCACAGTTTGATAGTCTCGTCCGAACTACCACTAGCCAACATTTGTCCATCTCTACTAAAAGTGACGGAATTAACATAACTGAAATGACCACTCAGGGGGCGAATTTTTATACCTCTTATCGTTTTTAGCCAGGTTCTTGAAATATCCCAAAGTATGATGCTACCATCCTTACTACCACTGGCTAGCATTTGCCCATCACCACTAAAGGCTACTGAGCAAACATGAGAATGACCACCAGTGAGGTTGCAAATTTGTTTTCCTGTTGTCGCCGACCACAGCTTTATATTTTTGTCAAAACTACCTTTGGCTAGCATTTGCCCATCGCTACTAATCGCTAATGAAAAAGACTGGCTTACATCGTAATGAGTGAGGGTGTGAATTTCTTTTTTGCCCGTTGTCGGGCATATTTTAATAGTTCTACCATGACTCCCACTAACCAGCGTTTGCCCATCACTGCTCATGACTATGGAATCAACCCAGAGAGTATGACCAGTGAGGGTGCGAATTTCTCTACCTGTTGTCACCGACCATAGTTTAATAGTTTCGTCATCACTACTACTAGCCAGCATTCGTCCATCTCTACTAAAAGTGACGGAATTAACGAAGTCGCGATGACCAGTAAGGGTACGAATTTCTTTCCCTGTCGCCACTGACCACAATTTGATAGTCTTGTCCCGACTGCCACTAGCCAGAATTTGCCCATCATTGCTAAAAGTTATGCACTTAACTCTTCCAAATATTCTGGAATGGCCAGTAAGGGTATGAATTTCTTTCCCTGTTGCCACTGACCACAGTTTGATAGTCCCGTTCTCTCCACCACTAGCTAACATTTGCCCATCAATACTGATAGCTGTGGAATAAATATCTCTGGAATGACCAATGAATGTGGAAATTTCTTTCCCTGTTGTCGCTGACTCACAGCTTTATGGTCTTGTCCTTACTACCAATAGCTAGGATTTGCCCATCACTACCAAAGACTACAGAACGAATGTAGGGATACCCAGAATAACCATTCAGCGTGCGAATTTCTCTACCTGTTGTCACTGACCACAATTTACCACTATCCATATCCAAACCAGCACTAGCGAGCATTTGCCCATCACTACTGAAGGCTAAGGAATAAACTCCGTCGGAAAGATCATCTGTGAAGGTACAAATTTCTTTCCCTGTCGCCACTGACCACAGTTTGATAGTTTTGTCATCACTACCACTAGCCAGCATTTGCCCATCATTGCTAAAAGTTATGCACTCAACACTATTCCAATGACCAGTTAGGGTACGGATAAGTTGACCTGTAGTCGGTGACAACAAATGAATAACTGAACCTGTCGCACTTGCTAAAATATCTTCCTTGGGGCTAAAGGCTATTCTTTTATGCGACCCCAATCCTGTAGAAATCCCCAAAATATCGTGGACGCATTCCCAAGATGTAGATGTATTGGGAGAAAATATTACCGGTTGTGTTGGCGGTATGGCACTTGCACCCAACAAATCCAACCACTCCTGCACAGACTGGGGACGAAACTTATAATTTAACGCCATCCCCTTCATAATTGCCTCATTCACCCTGTTGCTAACACTGCCATTCAACTCCTTGGGTGCTTGTAGCGTAAAATTTTGCAGCCTAGCTGGTGCTGGCATAGGCAATTGTCCAGTCACTAAAGAATATAACGTAGCTGCGAAGGCGTAAACATCAATATATTCTCCCCGTTGTTCGATGGGTGCATATTGTTCTGGTGGGGCATAACCAGGAGTATGATTCTCTGTATGCTTTAAAACTCCACCAGAAATAAATTGTCTAGCAAGACCAAAGTCAATTAGCACCGCTTCTGGTTTACCCGCCCGCATCATAATATTACTGGGCTTCAAATCCCGATGCAGCAAGCCTTTCCCATGAACTAATATCAAAGCTTCGCCAATTTGCCTAATATATAGTAGTGCTTCCCCTTCTGGTAACGCCCCTTTTTCGGTTATCAGCTTCCCCAAATCTTCGCCTTCGATGTAGTCCATCGCCATACATGGCAAATTACCTTCATCAAAGACGTTTTCTACCTGCACAACATGAGGATGGCGACACAAAGCCAGTCGCAAAGCTTCATCCCGGAAGTCATGCCGTAATTTATCTTGATGTGGTATCCATTTGGGATCATTGAGTATTTGTTCTCTGAGAGTTTTGATAACTCGCAACTCGCCGCGTCGATTTTTAGCGAGATAGGTAATCCCAACTCCACCTTCGCCTAATTTTCTCTCGATAATGTAGCGACTACCAAATAACTCCTGCCCTGGATTCCACACCATTGGTCAAAACCGTAGTTTTACTGATATTTTATTTTGACATACGCAAAACTCAGTCTCGTGGGCGGGAAGATTTAAACTGCTGTTGATGGAGCCTACAATAGCAATATATTCAATCGCCATAAACCTATGACACCAGCAGTAGTTAAACCTTCATCTTGGCTAACGACTGGTATCCGAGTCGAAAAAGTTAATAATCTTAATTTGTTTAAATTTACAGACGAATTGGGTTTGCGGATGCAAGAACTGCTAGATAGAAAAAAAGCTGATTCTTTGACACCAGAAGAAGCTGCTGAACTGGAGGCGATTGGGGAATTAGATGAGATTTTCAGCTATATCAATGCAATGATTGCATCTCAGGTATGACAATTCCTAATCATATCCAAGAGTTAGTTCGTAAACGTGCTGGCTTTCGATGTGAATACTGCCATTATCCTGAATCATTAAGCACGTCTCCTCTGACAATTGATCATATTCATCCACAATCTTTAGGTGGCTCTGATGATGTGGATAATTTAGCTCTAGCTTGTCGTCGATGTAACGAGCGTCATTATAATTTTACGGTGGGAATTGACCCAGAAACTAACCAAGAAGTCGCCTTATTTAATGCCCGTCAGCAACAGTGGTCTGAACACTTTGTTTGGTCAGCAGATGCTACAAAAATTATTGGTATCACACCCACAGGTCGGGCAACTTGTAATAGATTAGATTTGAATGATCTACGCCGTAGCGATCGCTTCATTCAAAAATCCCGGCAACTTTGGATAAAAGGAGGTTTTCATCCTCCCTCTGAAGATCCACGACAGGAAAAATAGAAACCTTGCGCTGTTCAGAACCCCGACTTTTCAAAAAAGTCGGGGTTCTAAGTTAGATAGGGGTTATTGCGTTAAAATTTGACGGCTTAAAATACTCATGACTTCACCTGGGTTGGCGGTTGGTAGCAGTGGACTCCAATCTCCTACACTGGCATAGCCAATTACCTGCAAGTAGTGAATTGTACTGCTAACGGCTTTGGGAGAACCAATCAGTAGATGCTTAATCGGTTCTCTGTTGGGAAATGGCTGTGCAGTTGATTCTTTGCGGGTGGGTGTATCTAAATTTTCACCCAGGTATTGCTTTAACTGTGATTGGGCAGACTTTTGTAATTGTGCCATCATTGTATTTATCTCCTGATAAAGGGGTGACATAAAGGCGATCGCATTCTTCTTTCCGGGATTAGGCGATCGCCTTTATCATGTCTTTATATTAAAGTATAAAATTATACTTATCAACTACAAGCTTGGAAATTATTAATAATATTTTTCAAGTTTTAACGGGAATAAATTAGCCTTAGCTTTGGTATTATTAGCAATAATAATTAACAAAAATACTCTCAAATTTTGGCTGTAATTGGTATTATTGAAAATTTCATCTTTCTAAAAAAAATGCTAGATTTAGCAAATTTTTCGCTAATCTAGCAAACTTAAATTATTTACAGGAATTCTAATCTTCTGGCTCAATTCCCGCCGCCCGCAATTGTGCTGCTAGTCGTTCAGCGCGTTGGCGTTCTTGTTCAGTGCGTTGGCGTTCTTGTTCGGCTAATTCTATTCCCCAAGGTAAAAGGTTTCCTTGTTCATCCCACCACCTTAACCACTTTCCTGTGCGGTTTTCACGAGTACCTTGCGACACTCCAAGGTAAAGATTGATTTCGGCTATCCAATAGCGTTGATTTTCATCAGGCTCTTGCAAAATGTACTGTTCTGTGGTTAAGCGATACATCTCTAAACTGCCGCTATCTGGCTCAAAAATAATGTAGTTTGGTACTTTTAAGATGCGCTCATAGAAAAACCATTTTCCTGGGGGATATGTCGCTTTGATAGAATACTCTGTCTCCTGTGTATCAGAAATAAATTCCATCACAATTACGGGAATGTCACCCTGTAATTGAGGTGTATAACTGCGTGTTACTTCTTCTCTACTAACATTAATTTTGGCAATGAAAGCCCAATCAGGGGCTTTAATGACCATTTTGTTGTTTAGAGTGGCACAAATACCGTAATTAGTTGTTGTTAAGGTGTTAGCTGAAATTTTTCCGGCTAATTGTAGGCTTTCTGTGAGTGCAGCAGCTAAGGCTGGTTGGTTGATGTTATCCACTGGATCGTCAGGGAGTTTGTAATCATCAGGTAGTTTTTCCCAAGTGATTTTGTAGTCTTGGGTGAGGGTTGTCATGGTGGATTGTCCTTTGGGGTGTAAAAGGGACTGTTGAGTTAGGAGTTAGGAGTGAAGAGTTAGGAGTTATTCTCCCTCATCTCCTTCATCTCCCCCGTTATCCTTACTGATCTTCATCGGGTTCTAAATCGTCGGCTGTCAATTCCTGATGCGGGATGGCGGCGATAATTGCATCTATGACTTTAGAGACTGGTAATATCTCAATATTTAAATCGGGGAATTTTGTCCCTTTGGGCACGATCGCTCTTTTAAATCCCAACTTAGCAGCTTCTTTTAACCGCAGTTCCATTTGGGAAACCGATCGCACTTGTCCACCTAAGCCAACTTCACCGATTAATACTGTACCGGGATCGACAATGCGATCGCGGAAACTAGCGACAATTGCGATCGCAATTCCCAAATCTACTGCCGGTTCTTCCACATTCAACCCACCCGCAGACGCAACGTAAGAATCTAACTTCGACATGGGAATTCCCACCCGTTTTTCTAAGACGGCGAGAATTTGTACCAAGCGGTTGTAATCTACACCAGTACCAGCACGACGGGGTGAGGGGTAGCTGGTAGGACTCACTAAAGCTTGCAATTCCACGACAATCGGGCGAGTACCTTCGCAAGCAACCACAATTGCCGTACCTGGCGCTGGATCGTCACGGTTGCCTAAAAATAGCTCTGAGGGGTTGGAGACTTCTCGCAATCCATCTGTCACCATTTCAAAGATGCCGATTTCGTGAGTTGCGCCGAAGCGGTTTTTCACTGTCCGTAATAACCGATGGGAAGCAAAGCGATCGCCTTCAAAATACAACACTGTATCGACTAAATGTTCTAAAACTTTAGGCCCNGCGATCGCTCCTTCTTTAGTAACGTGTCCCACAATCAGCATGGTGACATCTTCGTGCTTCGCCACCTTCATCAGTGCTGCTGTACATTCCCGTACCTGAGCGACTGAACCTGGTGCAGAAGTCAGCGCTGGAAAAAACACCGTTTGGATACTATCAATCACCGCCACATTTGGCTTGAGAGAATCTATTTCCCGTAAAATTTCTTCTAAATCTGTTTCTGGCAGTACATATAAATCTGCACCTATACTGTCAGGGTCTATGGGTAATGTAGGATCTACTACTACTGTTACCTTCTCTTCATTAACCACACTTAGGGGTTTTGATACTCCCAAACGGGAAGCTCGTAATTTTACCTGCTGTCCCGATTCTTCGCCAGTTACGTAAAGGATGCGGTATTTCTGCGCTAATTGATTAGATACTTGCAACAATAAAGTCGATTTACCAATACCTGGATCGCCACCAATCAGCACCATAGAGCCAGGGACAACCCCACCTCCAAGCACTCGATCTAATTCCCCATAACCAGACTCCCAGCGAGCGATTTGGCGATCGGTAATTTGGTCGAATGTTAAAGAGGCTCGCGCTTTAGCTGGTTTATTGTGAGATTTGCCATTGCCTTGAGCGGATTGCCAACTACTTACCCCNCCTCGACTGGGTACATCTACTGAGGATTGAATCGAAATTTGTTCTTCTAGAGAGTTGTAAGTGCCGCAAGCTGGACACTTACCAAACCACTGGGGCGATTCTGCTCCACATTCGTTACAAGTGAAAAAGGTTTTTGGCTTTGCCATTCTTAAATCTTATTAAATAATCTTAATATTTACTTAATTCTTGAAAAAAACTAGAAACTAATAATAGTGGTATTTAGAGCTTTTTCCAAATCAATTCATGGAATGATATCTTAATATTATGGTATTAAAAATTAATCATGTAAATTTTTAGTCAAGGAGCCTAGAGAAACTTGGAAAGCCATAAAGAAAAAATCTTGGTGGTAGACGACGAAGCCAGCATTCGCCGGATTTTGGAAACACGCCTTTCCATGATTGGCTACGATGTAGTGACGGCTGGCGACGGGGAAGAAGCTTTGGAAACTTTTCGCAAAACTGAGCCTGATCTGGTAGTTTTAGATGTAATGATGCCAAAGCTAGACGGCTATGGTGTATGTCAAGAATTACGAAAAGAATCAGATGTCCCCATTATTATGCTAACAGCCTTGGGTGATGTCGCCGATCGCATCACCGGGTTAGAATTGGGTGCTGATGATTATGTAGTTAAACCATTTTCCCCCAAGGAGCTAGAAGCCCGGATTCGCTCGGTGCTGCGGCGAGTAGATAAAAACGGAGCTTCTGGAATTCCCAGTTCTGGGGTAATCCATGTCGCTAATATTAAAATCGATACGAATAAGCGACAAGTCTACAAAGGCGATGAGCGGATTCGATTGACAGGTATGGAGTTCAGCTTGTTAGAGTTGTTAGTCAGTCGTTCTGGAGAAGCTTTTTCTCGTTCGGAAATTTTACAGGAAGTATGGGGTTATACACCTGAACGTCATGTAGATACCCGCGTAGTAGATGTGCATATATCACGTTTGCGGGCAAAATTAGAAGACGATCCTAGCAACCCAGAATTGATTCTCACCGCACGAGGTACTGGTTATCTTTTCCAGCGAATTATTGAACCAGGAGAGGAGTAAGGAGATGAGGCAGGGGAGCAGGGAGCAGGGGAGCAGGGGGCAGGGAGCAGGTGAGATGAAGGAGATGAAAGGACAAGGGGACAAAGAGATAAATAAAACTCCGAACTCTTAACTCCTAACTCAGCACTCAGCACTGGTTCAACACCCCGCTGACGCTAACAGCACTCAGCACTCCTAACGCCCAATGACAAATGACAAATGACAAATGACTAAACCCGATCCTAATCGCGTTTTGCGGCGTCTACCTATTGTTGTGGGTGGGCTAGGCGCTGTACTTTTATTGATTAACCGTTTCTTGACACCGGAATTAACCCAGTCTCAATCGCGTGGTGATGTAGTAGGCGTAATTTTGAGTGCGGTATTAATTTTGACGGGTTTAATTTGGCAGCAAGTTCAGCCGCGATCGCCTGATATTGTAGAACTAATTGGAGAAGAAGGTTTTGTACTGGCAGCAGATTTGCCCGAAGCCGTGAAAACAGAGCTAGCCTGGGCATCTCATTTATTGTTGACTAATACAGTAACGCGATCGCTTGTGGTTTTTTATCAAGGTAAAGTTTTGTTGCGTCGTGGGATTCTGGGTACTAAATCTGAGGTTGTACCAGGAGTAATCTTAAAACAGGTACTCGAAAAACAAAAACCGATTTATCTAGTTGCTCTAAAAATATATCCAGGTAGGCTCGAATTTGATTATTTACCAGAAAATACTCAAGGTGTAATTTGTCAACCTATTGGCAACCAAGGTGCATTAATTTTGGGAGCAAATGCTCCTCGCAGTTACACCAAACAAGATGAAAACTGGATTGCGGGAATTGCTGATAAGTTAGCCGTTACTCTTAGTACTTCGGTAATCAGCTAGAAGTCAGCCAATTTTAGTGAGACAAGGGGCTTAAGCCCCTTGTTTGGAAGCAGATCACAGCTAATCTGTATTAGCAAGTTATTGACTGTCACAAGCGTATTTTAAATTTAATTTTTAAATCTAAAATCTAAAACTTAAAATTCAATTACCAAGAAGTCAAAAAATTCCAACCTTCCTTTTCTTCCGGTGTTTTTTCTTCTAGTTTTTCTGGTGTCTTTAAATTTGTCTGTTGAATTAAATTATCATAAGCTCCTGAATCAACCCATTTTAATAATTCGCCAGCCCGCATAACTATCCAAGAAAGCCCAGGCTCTGTATAGCTTAATATTTTAGTGACTTTATCCACGCTATCAAAGTTATTGGATGCAAATTCACGGGCTTGAACGAGGAAATCTTCAATTACAGCAGTAGTCAAGTACTCATCTGGTAAACCCGCAAGTTTCATCAGTGTAGTAGTTGCTACGTCAATATCCTGACAAGCAAGCAAAGCAGCCCGATCGGCAGTGAACCTAGCCATCATCCGCCAATTATACAAACCTAGTTCCATTCCACCAGCTACCAAGCCACCGACACCCAATGTGGTACTGCTCAACAAATTTTTCAACGTTGGCATCACAATTGCCATTTGGTGATAAACCATGTGCTGACTTTTGATGCGAGCGATTTCGTGTCCGAAAACATAAAGCAACTCATCTGCGCCAAGCCACTCCATTGCATCTAAATTGATACCGACAAGGGGTTTTTCCACGCCAACAATGTAGGTTTCAATGTGACCTGTGCCTCGAAATAGATACAATTCAGGAAGTGGAGCAACATCAAGAATTTGGCAGGTTTCTACAAATGCTTGATGTAATTCGGGAAAATTACGGGGCGAAATTCTGATTTCACTACCAAGGCTTTGCAGTCTGAGTAGGCGATCGATACCGTATTCGTTAATTTTTTTGAGTAGCAAGGAGACACCGGGCATATTTTGCAAAGAAGCCAAGGCTTTGCGATCGAAGGGGTGTTCGTATGCTTCCGAACTTAGTCCAGTTAATATTTTTCTCGTCATAGGTTTTGAGCTTTTTAATAGCAGTTTAGAAGCATTAGGCAAACTTGCACCACAGTGTACTAAGTATTTTTCGCTATCTTACCCAGATAGAATAAACAGTAGAGACGCACAGATGTGCATCCCTATGAGAAAATTTGGAAATTTACAATTGATCTATGCAAATTATTTATTGGCTATTAGTTGCTGTAATGTTTGTGGGTATTATTGGTGCTGTAGTTCCAGCCATTCCCGGTAGCAGCTTAATTTTAATTGCAATTATCATCTGGGGAATTGTTAGTAGTTCCTTTGCAGCTATCAAAATTCCACTAATTGTGACAATTATAGTTTTACTGCTCAGTGTCGGAGTAGATTTTTTAGCTAGCTACGTAGGAGCAAAGCAAGCCGGAGCTAGCAAGTGGGGGCAAATTGGCGCAATTGTTGGTTTGGTGGTAGGATTTTTGGGATTATTGCCAACTTTACCTTTTGGGGGGCCACTGTTAGGAATTTTACTAGGCCCGCTTTTGGGAGCAATTATTGGTGAGTATCTGTACCGACGTGAATTTGGGTTAGCAGTTAAAGCAGGTATAGGGATTGTAGTCGGATCTTTGGTTGGAAATTTGATTCAAGGGTTGTTAGCGATCGCCGCAGTTGTAGTTTTTGTTGTAACAACCTGGCTACAGGTATTTGGCTCTTAGCATTTGAAAAAGCAGACAGATTTGAGAATAGCGGCAATAGCTAGCAGTTAGCTGTTTGATTACAAACATTCAATTTGATCGCAAAGACTATTCATAGCAAACAAATACAGTGGTTCCTCCCATTTCTTCTATGAGAGGAACCGTTTCACTAAATACTGATAACTAGAAAGATTATAGATACAGTGCATACTCCATTTATCTAAAATATAGTTTAGTAACTATACGTATAAAAAGCTACTATTTTATTGATTACGTAAATAATTTTTCTTAAAGTCACAGCGAATGCCAATAATTGAAACCCTAGAGAGTAAGAGATATACGAAGCGCAGATATGTAAGAAATTAAAATTTTATGAAGACTACTTATTAGTTGAAGATGTGATGAAGACCACTCAGTAAATATTGCAGGTTCTAAGTCTATGTGATTTTATGGAGATAAGAAATACATCACGCAAGTTTCGCTTTCACTGACAGTATTTTAAGTAGATTACTGATAGTAAAAGTCAAGCAATCAATTTCTCTGTTCCAGGTTATTATTAGGACTCTCAAAGGATCATGATTAATTTTAAATCTAAATTAGTAAACGCAACTCTAGCAGCTACTTTTGCAATCCCCTTGGCTACTGCTGGAATATTTACATCTGCTGGTTCGGCTCAAGCTGTAACCCTGAGCGGAAGTATTGGTCTTAATGGTACATCTATCGTTCCTAGTGATGGAATCAATCCAGCTACTACTAGCATTCAATTTGTCGATGTTGATGGTGTTGATCCTGATGGTGATTTTGAATTCTTCTCACCAACTTTATCAGGCACAGGTATTACCATTAACACTCTAAATTTAACCAAGATAGCTGATCTACCAACAGTGGGAACAACCACAAGCGCTACATATTCTACAGGCGTTTACACTCCATTCATTAATTTCGGATCGCGAACCTTGGGTAGTACTACTGCGCTTCTTACCTTTGATCTAGATGATTCTGTAGTTACCAGAATTCGGAAATCGGCTACTAACATTAATGACGTAATATTGGATGGGATTACGGGCAAATTTAATTTCAATGGAAAAACTATTGCGGCTGGCAATTTGGGCGCTTCTGTTAATGGAGCTAGAAGCACTTACCATTTAACTCTCGAAGCAGTTAGTGTTCCTGAGCCAACCACAATGTTAGGTTTAGGTTTAGTTGGTGCTGGCATGGTTATGTCTCGCCGTCGCAAAAGTATTCTTCAATAGTCCTATCCTAAATATAAAAAAGTTACTTTTAATTGCTAAAAGTAACTCTAATTTATCTATTCGATCTGGCTGGAATGCAAAATTTTCCCAACCAGGTCGAATTTTTTTCTGCTGCCAGACAAATCTATATTAAAGGTGAATTTTATTAACCTTAGATAGACTTAAACTGACTGCAAAGAATTTTTAGCTTCGCTTGCGATCGCATCTACTTCATCATTAGCCAGAATTTCTAATATTGATTTGGCTTCTGGATTATCTAAACGAGCCAAGGCTTGTACAAGCCTGTAACGAATTTGCCAATCCGGGTTGGTAGCATAGGGAGCCAACAGAGGAACTGCTTGTACATCTCCCAAGTCACCCAAAGAACTAATAGCAGCAGTTTGGACTAATTCGTTTTCTGATGAAAGTGCCTCTTTAAGTAGTTCAAAGGCTCGTGGATCGCCCAACTCTCCTAATGTAGCAATAATACTGAATTGTATTAGCCATTCACTGGTTGTATGATAAAGCTGCTGTAAATCTTCAAAAGCTTCGCTTAATTTTAGAGCGCCCAAACAGTCTGCTGCTGCTGCTTGTACATCTACTTCGGAGTCATGAAGCAAGCGATCGCGCAAGATATCCAAGGATAACTGTAAATCTTGGGTTCCAAGTGTATCCATTTGACTCACCGCTGAGTAACGGACACGGGAATTGCGATCGCCAATAGCACTTTGAATTAATTCAAAGCCAATCGCAGGTTCCAATTCGCGGATTTGATTTACTGCACGTAAGCGATCGCCTAAATCCTCAGAACTGAGCAATTGCTTAACAGACTCCGGAGTAATACTCATTTAGTTATCCTTGATTTTCAAATGTATAAAAAACAGCCATTAGTTAATACTCAAGGGTCAAAAAAATCTTGACTATTAACTAATGACAACTGACTAATCTTGACTAGCAGCCATAGCCCGAATAATATCACCACGAGTGAGAATACCAATTACTTGACCTGTAATATCAAGTACTGGCAAGCGGTGAACGCTGCGATCGTGCATGATTGTAGCTGCTTCTTTTAAAGTTTTATCAGGGGAAATAGCGATCGGGTTTTTACTCATCACCTCCCCAACGGTTTGCCCTAGAGCCTTGTGCAAATCACGGTCATACGTAGCAGGATTTTTTAAATAGATAACACTATCAAGAAACATAATGTACGCAGGTGGAGTAACACCAGTTTCTTGCCACATCAAATCGGTTTCCGAGATAATGCCCACCAATTTACCGAGATCGTCCACAACAGGTAGTCCGCTGATATGGCGTTCTGCGAGAATTTGGATAGCTTCCTTGAGTGGAGTTTCCTCCCGGACAACAATAGGATCGCGGCTCATCACATCGGCAACGGTTTTAGGCATTTATTTGCTGACACCTTAAATCAAAGTCCCTGCGCCTATTGTAGAAAATTGCGGGACTCAACCTGATGCAATTAATAGATTGTTACGGGATTTGTCATTGGGCATTGGTTATTAATTATTCTCCTCTGCTCCTCGGTCACTGAGCGTAGCCGAAGTGCTGCTCCCCTGCTCCCTATGCTTCTTTCCTAGCCCCCACTTCCTTTCAATGCAGCAATAATTTGAGTATTTGCTTTCGGAAAAGTAAAATGCTCCAGTTCTTCCAAACTTACCCAGCGAATTTCATCGGATTCCAAAGGTTGGGGAATACCTGTAAGATGGCGACAGTGATGTACTGTGAGGGTAACGCGCAAGTTTGTATAGCTGTGGTCAATAGTAATCAGATGCTCTCCTACTTCAATCACTATTCCCAGTTCTTCGGAAATTTCCCGTTGAATACATTCTTGGATGGTTTCACCAGGCTCAATTTTACCACCAGGAAATTCCCACAAACCACCCATCGCTCCTTCTGGACGACGGCGGTCAATTAAAATTTGCTTTTGGTCATTCCAAATTACTGCAACACCAATGATTTTATGGGGTGGGAAAGAACTAGTTTCATTCATAATTGCATGGGAAGTAGGGAGTAGAGAAAGAATTCCTGAATTTTGACTCTTGACTAATAACAAAACTCGGCAGACTAGTTGTAACTCTGCCGAGTTTTGATTTATTGCAAAGGTCATTTAGCACTGTTCGTTTATCCACAAATGTGCATTCATCATTTATGAATAAGCCTCTAATATCATATTCGGTTAAAGACTTATTATTCAAACCGTAAAAAGGCTTAGGGACTTCCAAATAAAAAATATACAACTATTTATTGTGGGGTGGGCGACACGATAGCCCATAGTCAAAGGCGGGCAAGATGCCCACCCCACAAGATTGGATAATTTATTTCTTGGAAGTTCCTTACAGGAGAGGAATTTTTATGCTTTCTGCATAGGTTCGGGAGTTATAACTAACTAGCATGACATCCCTGACATCATATAATTGATTGAATTAATCACAAAATTACAGGAGTTTACAGAGAAGCGAAATCAAAGACTCCGCGTTCCTCTGCATTGAAATTTTAACCTCAATGCGTCACTATTTTGGATATTTAAAAAAACTTAGCTGATGTATAATCTGAAATTAGCGGCAAAGATTTCGCAGAGACTTATTTTCAATTCGTATCGCCGTAACTCTGACTAGCTCTCAGCCCAACAATATTGATTGAATTTCCAAAATTTTACATTTCTACTCAATTTCGCTGTTGTCGGTTTCAGATCCTTGTAGCGCCATTTCAAAATTCATTCTCTGTTCAGCGTTACGCAAGAAATAACCACTAATCATCGCAGAAGCAAGAAGCCTACCTAGATTTTCGCGATTTGTGGTTACAGTAACACCAAAGTGTTCTGAAGGTAGATTACCTAATAGTCCTGTAATATTCCGTTCCATCACCTGAAACACTTCGGCAGATGTGGGTTTGGATAGCTGGGTAACTGTCTCTGGACTCAAGGATTTAACGTACTGCCAGAGTAAATCGTTAGTTTCTGATTCGCTATTAAAAAATTCTGAGACACGATTGGATGGGTTACTCATTTTTTAGCTCCTTAACTACCACTATTAGCTGCGGTGCTTGTGATTTGAATATTAAATGTCTGTTTTGGATTTGACTTAGTTATTTTGTCTTCCTGTCAACTAATGTAACAGCCTCGCGTAAGAGTGGAAGTGGGTGTAACCGTACCAAAGTCAGCGTATTTTCTCACCCAAATAAATAAGTGAGGAGTGGGGAGTTAATTACAAACTCATCACTCCTAACTTCTAACTTGCCAAATATTCATCCATATTGGCTTTAGACTTGCGAAGTTTGCTTAAGGCTTCCCGTTCAATTTGTCGGACTCGTTCTCTACTGATGTTCAATATTTCACCAATTCTAGCCAGAGTCAGGGCTTGCCCATCAGTTAAGCCAAAGCGCAGTGTGATTACTTCCCTCTGTTGTGGTGTGAGATCGCCCATCAGACGATCTAAGTCATAAGATAGGGAGGATTGCATAACAAACTCTTCGGGAGAAGCCCCTGGATCTTCCAGCATTTCTCCGAGTTCGGTGTCGTAGTTATCACCCAGCCGCAAATCCAAGGAAAGAGGCAAACGCGCTTTTTCTAAATACTCTCGTACTTGTTTGGGGGTCAATTCTAATTCTTCAGCTAGCTCCCCAGCCGTAGGAGCGCGTCCCAACTTTTGAGACAATTGGCGCTGTGCCTTTTTAATCTTATTTAATTTTTCGGTGATATGAATAGGCAGCCGAATGGTACGAGCTTTTTCGGCTATAGCACGAGTAATCGCTTGCCGAATCCACCAATAGGCATAAGTAGAAAATCTGTACCCTTTGGTGGGGTCAAACTTTTCTACGCCCCGTTGCATACCAATGCTACCTTCTTGGATCAAGTCCAGTAAATCAACGTTGCGCTTGATGTATTTTTTGGCAACGGACACTACCAGCCGCAAATTGGCTTCTACCATCTTGCGTTTGGCAATTTCACCATCTGCGATCGCTTCGTTCAACTCTGCTGGTTCTAGGTTTGTTGCTGTGGCCCACTCTTCTAGAGTCGGTTGACGATCTAGCTGAGTGGCAAGAGATTCTCTTGATTCGTGCAAAGCACAGGAACGTTGCACCTGTTTACCATAGAAAATCTCTTCCTCGTGTGTTAAGAGTGGCACACGGCCAATCTCACGCAGGTAAGTCCGCACGAGGTCTGTGGCTGTCTGAGCGGTCTTCATGGCGCTACTCTTTGGTAATGATGGGGTTGGCGGTAGGGTCATTAAGGGATAGATGCTTTCTTTATTTATTAGGGTGCTACCCAGTCAGACTGGGAACCCATGTTATGGTTTGCAACTTACGCGCCTGAGAAACTCGGCTGCTCATAATCATCAAATTTAGGCTTGTTAACTGCTAAAACTACAGTTATTTCCTAGTTTTCACAAGTATCTACAGTTAGATAAAAGGTTGCTTTTTAAACATTTTTTATGGAAGTCCTATGAACAATTGTAACATTTATGAGAAGATTTTGGCTAGATAACGACATGAAATCTACTGGTTTTTCCAGTTAATGCAACGTTGCCCTCTATCTTAAGGCTGACTAAAAGTCAATTTAAGAAATTATCTGGTTCAAATAATTTTCCTCATATTTGTTAAAGTATCTCAATGAGAACTATATTCATTCTCTTCTAACAATTGTTTAATTTTTTCTGGGAATTGGGCATGGGGTATTAGGAATACGGAGTGCTGAGTTAGGAGTTAGGAGTTAAGAGTTTTGTTTACCCCCTTGTCCTCTTGTCCCCCCATCTTCCCCTGCTCCCCTGCCCCCCTGCTCTTCTGCTTCCCTACACCCTCGCAATCGGGCAGTACTCTTGGATAGTTTTTACGTCCAAAGTCGTATTTTGTAAGGAACGGATGGCGGCGACGGTAGCTTTTGCACCAGCGATGGTAGTAATGATGGGAATTTTGTAAGCTAAGGCTGTGCGGCGGATTAACCTAGCATCAGTCTGGGCTTCTTCCCCGGAAGGTGTGTTGATAATAAGTTGGATTTTCTGGTTTTTGATCGCATCAAGGACGTGGGGACGACCTTCATGGAGTTTTAAGACTAATTCAATATTTAGCCCCTGTTCCAGAAGAACTCGGCGTGTACCAAGGGTAGCCATCACTGTAAAGCCCAAATCGATAAATTCCTTCACCACACCACTTGCAGCAGCTTTATCGCGATCGCTCATTGATACAAATACAGTTCCCGTTAGCGGTAAACGCTCCCCTGCACCCAATTCCGCTTTGGCAAAAGCACGGCCAAAGTCGCTGTCAATCCCCATCACCTCACCAGTGGATCTCATTTCTGGGCCTAATATTGTATCAGTTCCTGGGAATTTATTAAAGGGTAATACAGCTTCTTTTACAGCAATATGAGTTGGGATGACTTCTTCGGTGAAATGTAGCTCCTCTAAGGTTTTACCCGACATAATTAAGGATGCTAATTTCGCCAACTGTACGCCTGTCGCTTTAGATACAAAAGGTACTGTACGGGAAGCGCGGGGATTAGCTTCTAGAATGTAAACTTGGGGAGAATAGCTGCTTGCACCCACAACAGCAAATTGGATATTCATCAACCCTACGACTGAAAGCGCTTGTGCTAGCTGCACCGTCCAAGTGCGAATTTGATTGAGAACTGCTGGTGATAGAGAAATGGAAGGTAAAGAACAAGCGGAATCTCCTGAGTGAATCCCCGCTTGTTCAATGTGTTCCATGATACCACCAATTACCACCCGTCCCGTATGATCGGCGATCGCATCGACATCAACTTCAATCGCGTTTTCCAAAAACTTATCAATCAAAATTGGATGTTCTGGTTCCACTAGTACCGCAAAGGTCATGTAGCGTTCCAACTCAGCATCAGAATAGACGATTTCCATCGCCCGTCCACCCAACACATAGCTGGGACGCACCACCACCGGATAGCCAATGCGTTTAGCAACAATCAGCGCATCTTCGTAACTCCGCGCGATACCGTTGGGCGGTTGGGCAATATTCAACTGTTGGAGAATCTTTTCAAACCGTTCCCGGTTTTCTGCCATATCGATGGAATCTGGTGATGTACCCCAGATTTTGGTGAGCAGTCCAGAAGTGTCATTGTTAAGAAACTCTTGTAAAGGAATAGCCAACTTCAGCGGTGTTTGTCCGCCAAATTGGATAATTACCCCAACTGGATTTTCAGTTTCGATGATGTTAAGAACATCTTCTTTTGTTAAAGGCTCAAAGTAAAGGCGATCGCTGGTATCGTAATCAGTCGAAACTGTCTCTGGGTTGGAGTTGACCATAATCGTCTCATACCCCGCTTTCTTCAAAGCATAAGCGGCATGACAACAACAATAGTCAAACTCAATTCCCTGTCCAATGCGGTTAGGGCCACCACCCAAAATCAACACTTTTGGCTTGGTTGCGGGGATTACCTCTGTTTCTTCTTCGTAGGTAGAATAGTAGTAGGGGGTAAAGGCTTCAAATTCAGCCGCGCAAGTATCTACAGTTTTGTAAACTGGGATAATTTCTAGCGACTTGCGGTAAGCGCGAACTTCGTCTTCAGTGGTTTTGGTGGCGTAAGCAATCTGGCGATCGCTATATCCGTCCCGCTTTACCTCATAAAGTTGCTCTTTTGTCAATTGCTGCAAAGGTGTCCGCTTCAGGAATTTCTCGACATCTAGTAGTTGCTGAAATTTATCTAGGAACCACGGGTCAATACCAGTCAGTTCATAGATTTCCTCAGCACTAATTCCTAGTTGCAAGGCATGGCGCACGGAGAAAATGCGATCGGGGTTAGGTGTTCGTAATTGGGCGCGGATTTGTTCGCCACTAGGTAATTTTTCAGCTTTGTCACAACCCCAACCAGCGCGTCCGGTTTCGAGTGATCGCAATGCCTTTTGAAAGGATTCGTTAAAAGTCCGCCCAATAGCCATCGCTTCCCCAACTGATTTCATTTGGGTTGTCAGTACTGGGTCAGAACCGGGAAATTTTTCAAAGGCGAAGCGGGGGATTTTTGTCACCACATAGTCAATTGTCGGCTCAAATGACGCGGGAGTTTTTTTGGTGATGTCATTTTTAATTTCATCCAAGGTGTAGCCCACAGCCAATTTTGCGGCCATTTTAGCGATGGGGAAACCCGTAGCTTTGGAAGACAAAGCCGAACTGCGGGAAACGCGGGGGTTCATTTCAATTACAACCACATCACCATTCAGCGGATTGACAGCAAATTGAATATTAGAACCACCAGTTTCCACACCTATCTCACGGATGATTTTAATTGCCATATCCCGCAGCCTTTGATATTCTTTATCAGTCAGGGTTTGCGCAGGAGCGACGGTAATTGAATCCCCGGTGTGAATGCCCATAGGGTCAAGGTTTTCGATGGAGCAGATAATCACCACGTTATCTGCCAAATCACGCATCACTTCGAGTTCATATTCTTTCCAGCCGAGTAAAGACTGGTCAATGAGAATTTGCGAAACGGGGCTGGCATCTATACCCACCTGTGCCATTTCTTCAAATTCTTCTTGGTTGTAGGCAATGCCACCGCCACTTCCACCCATTGTGAAAGCTGGACGAATAATTAGCGGATAAGTACCAATTTGGCGGGCAACAGCTTTGGCTTCTTCTAAAGATTCGGCTGTGTCGCTGGGACACACAGCTACCCCAATTCTTGCCATTGCTTCACCAAACAGCTTTCGATCTTCGGCTTTTTCGATCGCTGGGAGTTTAGCGCCGATTAACTCAACGCCGTACTTTTCCAATACGCCATTTTTGGCTAAAGCAACGGCGAGATTGAGGGCGGTTTGTCCTCCCATCGTTGGTAGTAAAGCATCAGGGCGTTCTTTTTCGATGACTTTTTCGACCAATTCCGGCGTTAACGGCTCAATGTAAGTGCGATCGGCCGTTTCCGGGTCGGTCATAATCGTTGCAGGGTTGGAGTTGACCAAAACCACTTCATAGCCTTCTTCTCGCAGCGCTTTGCAGGCTTGAGTGCCAGAGTAGTCAAACTCACAGGCTTGTCCGATCACAATTGGACCAGAACCTAACAGTAGAATCTTCTGGAGGTCGTCACGGCGGGGCATAGTCGTTGCCTTGGAATACGAGAATAGAAATCCTGATCATTTTAAGGGTCTTTACCCCCTCTGGTGCTTTTTATTATTAAGTTTTCTAAGTTTGATGACAGGAAGGGAGTGGGGGACAAGGAGTGGGGGACAAGGAGCAGGGGAGCAGGGGAACAGGTTAAAGGTTAAAGGAATAAATTTAATCTTCCCCTTACCCTTTTCCCCATGCCCAATGCCCGATGATTATTTTGTATTTTTAATTTTATTTAATTATGATGCTCAAATTTCTAAAGTTTTTGCGAATCTTTGTTATTTAATCTGATAACTCTTCCGATAAATGATGATTTATTTTGGTATTTATCTGTCTGCTTATTTATACACAAATAGATTACTTAGATAAATTTTTATCTAACCTAGCTAATTGCTAAATATTTTCAACGTTAAATATTATATAAATATGTTTACTTAGATTAAAAATGGCAGAGAATATAGGGATACCATTCTCTGCCATTTTTTATAATATTTTAATAGTTGGTGCTGCCAACTTTTTCTTTCAGTCTAGGTAGACAAATCTAGATTATGAGAATTTTAGCTTTGAGCAGCTTGGACAAACCCTAAAGTTAAGCTGTCTTTGGCGAGGAAGTGAGATAAATGATACGCACGTTCCTCAGTTTTCAACAAAATCTTTTCGTATAGATAGCGTGTGCCCCGATCGCCTAAACTCTCTGCCTGAGCAGCTTGACGACGAATTACGCCAATGATTGCTTGTTCGGCAGCTAGGTCATTTTCCACCATTTGGCGAGAGGAATATACGCCTTCAGATTCTTGCTCAAAACAGGTTAATTCTGCTAATTTGCTGAAGGTAGCTACTGGCACACCACCTAGTCCATCTAAACGTTCTCCAATTTCATGAACGTGGTCTTGTACTTGGTTGTAGCTTTCGTTAAAAAACTCATGCAGAGAGTAAAATTCTGAGCCTTCAACTACAAAATGATGCTTTTGGTACTGCAAGTACAGTGCCTGGAAACTAGCTAATACAACATTAAATCCTTCTGTAACTGGAGCAGTTACACTGTGATCCAGCAACACAGGATTGTCATATACATGACCAAAATTCCGTAACAAAGTTTGCGTTTCAGACATTGTTCTCCTTGTTATTTAGCAATTATAGATTTTAACTGCTCATTCTTTACATATTAACATTTTCACAATAAGAGCAAGCCAATTTGCCATCACAAGATTTTGTATTTTTGTTTACTAAAAACCTTAACTTTATTGTTGGCTGGACTATGGCACGCTCATCAAGTTGTGTATATTTCTCATTACTATTGACATAAAAAGTTAAGTGTGCATACATCCCGAAGGGAGTGAGGGGAGATGGAGGAGTAAATGCCTCCTTGTCCTGATACTCCTCGTCATTCCCCTAATCTTTCTCATGGGAGATCGCAAGAATTTTATTTTTTTTGCAAAATTAATGAGAATTGTTTGCACTTAAGGTATGCTGGTTTTAAGAGGCTAGACTACTAAGATTTTCAAAAAGCAGGAAGTTAAATGGCGGTAGTTACTGCAAGTTTGTTGCACTTTGAGGGCAATTCTCTTGAAATCGTATAGTTCAGAAATAAAAATAAACCACCTTGTAGAGGTGAATTGGGTAGACCGCTGGCAAGTCTATCAACGCTTAGAGGAGTTAGACATTCCCTGTAGTTGTGCGGCTAACCAGCCATTAAAAGTTGAAATTAGCAATCCGACTGCGGCTGTTCAACTTTGGAGTGTAGTACAGCGATTTACAGCCTCTCGTCAAGACCAGATTTGGACTCTTGAGTGTTGTTGGAAAAGTCGTTATCAACAGTTCTAATTTTTAGCTACTGCTGAGAATATCTCGCTTGACAGCTTGTCTTAACTAAAAAGAGGTTCAAAAATGGGTGCATCTCACAATATGGAAGTATCAGAATTTTGCCTTGAGGGCAGATTTATAGATTTTGTGATTAAAGACGGCTATAAGCTGAAAGGTTTACTGCTAGGTACTCATGAGGGTGAATGCTACGTTAAACTTGCTAAACACTTACGGGCTGCTTTTGATTTGCGGCTACCAGCAGGTACTTGGCTACAAGTTGTTGGTTATAAAGAATACGATATAAAAAAAGACAAAGTTACACTGAAAGCGGAACGTGTGATGGCGGCGCGTTCTGAAATAGCAACAATTCAAACGATCGCTACACCACAAGAACCCCCATCTATTGATAATGTCAAGGTAAAACCAGCTAAGGCTAAGGCCACGATTTTGGTGTGTCAAAAGTCTGATTGTATGAAACGTGGTGGTAAAGCAGTTTGTCAGGCGTTGGAGGCGGCTTTAAGCGATCGCGGTTTAGAAGACCAAGTTACAATCAAGGGCACTGGTTGTATGAAGAACTGTAAAGCTGGGCCGAATTTAGTAATGCCAGATAAAACCCGCCATAGCCGAATTCAAGCTGCACAAGTTCCAGCCTTGATGAATCAGCATTTTGGCGATAAAAATTTGTCAGCACAGCCTGAGAATTTAAGGGAAGTAGCGATATCTAATGGCAAACTTTGGGGAAGTAGTTCATAAAATCTTGACATTTGAATGAGAAAGCTTAATAATATCTTCTCAAGTGTGTTCCGTTAATACTCGGCCGTAAAGTCCGCTAGAAGTTTGCAATAAAATCAAAAAACTGGCTTTAATTAAGGCCAGTTTTTTGAATGAAGAGGCGTAGGCGTAGCCCACCGCAGGCATCGCTTCATATTTTTACTGGAAATTACATCATCTCAGTTAGAGAAGACTGCAACAACTGTCGTATGGATGTAGCCTGCACATGGTTAGGGAAAACAGTTAAAAAGTCATTTAGGTCTTGGATAGCTGCATGGATATGCTCTAAGGAAGCACCTTGAGATAAAACATAGCGATATAACTTCTCTGCTGGTTGATTATATTGATCAGCTAAATAGTAAAGGGCTAAATTAAAGGCATTAAGCCAGTCTTTAGAATCTTTTTTACAATGCTCTGTGGCAAGCTTGATGGCAAGTGCTAAGTCAGCCCGTGCTTTATCTAGTTGGTTAAGGGCTTGGTAGGCTAAAGCGCGATTATATAAATACCAATTATTGCCAAAATGTAAGTCAATAGCGCAGTTTAAATCTGCAAGAGCCTCATTATATAGCTTAAGCATCAGGTAAGTTTGACCGCGAAGTGCGATCGCCAAGTCAGATTTGGGGTTAAGTTCAATGGCGCGGTCAAAATCTTCTAGAGCTTCTGGGTAACGCTCCATTAAGCGATAAGTAAAACCGCGACTTGCGATCGCCAAGTCATATTTGGGGTTAAGTTCAATGGCGCGGTCAAAATCTTCTAGGGCTTCTGAGTAACGCTTCATTGATTGGTAAGTTTGACCGCGACTTACGATCGCCAAGTTATATTTGGGGTTAAGTTCAATGGCGCGGTCAAAGTCTTCTAGAGCTTCTGGGTAACGCTCCATTAAGCGGTAAACAAAACCGCGCTGTGCGATCGCCCAGTCATATTTGGGGTTAAGTTCAATAGCGCGGTCAAAATCTTGTAAGGCTTCTGGGTAGCGCTTCATTGAGTAGTAAGTTACACCACGATTTGCGATCGCCCAGTCATATTTGGGGTTAAGTTCAATGGCGCGGTCAAAATCTTCTAGGGCTTCTGGGTAACGCTCCATTAAGCGGTAAGTAAAACCGCGACGTGCGCTCACCCAGTCATATTTGGGGTTAAGTTCAATGGCGCGGTCAAAATCTTTTAGGGCTTCTGGGTAACGCTTCATTAAGCGGTAAGTTTCACCGCGAGATATGATCGCAAAGTCATATTTGGGATTAAGTTCAATGGCGCGGTTAAAATCTTCTAGGGCTTCTGGGTAAAGCTCCATTAAGCGGTAAGTTTCACCGCGATTTGCGATCGCCAAGTCATATTTGGGGTTAAGTTTAATGGCGCGGTCAAAATCTTCTAGGGCTTCTGGGTAACGCATCATTGATTGGTAAATAAAACCGCGATTTGTGATCGCCAAGTCATATTTGGGGTTAAGTTCAATGGCGCGGTCAAAATCTTCTAGTGCTTCTGGGTAACGCTTCATTGATTGGTAAATAAAACCGCGATTTGTGATCACCCAGTCAGATTTGGGGTTAAGTTCAATGGCGCGGTCAAAATCTTCTAGGGCTTCTGGGTAACGCTCCATTAAGCGGTAAGTTTCACCGCGATTTGCGATCGCCCAGTCATATTTGGGGTTAAGTTCAATGGCGCGGTCAAAATCTTCTAGGGCTTCTGGATAACGCTCCATTAAGCGGTAAGTAAAACCGCGATTTGCAATCGCCCAGTCAGATTTGGGGTTAAGTTCAATGGCACGGTCAAAATCTTTCAGTGCTTCTGGGTAACGCTTCATTAAACGGTAAGTTTCACCGCGATGTGTGATCGCCAAGTCAGATTTGGGGTTAAGTTCAATGGCGTGGTCAAAATCTTTTAGTGCTTCTGGGTAACGCTCCATTAAGCGGTAAGTTTCACCGCGAAGTGCGATCGCCCAGTCATATTTGGGGTTAAGTTCAATGGCGCAGTCAAAATCTTTTAGTGCTTCTGGGTAACGCTCCATTAAGCGGTAAGTAAAACCGCGAAGTGCGATCGCCAAGTCAGATTTGGGGTTAAGTTCAATGGCGCGGTCAAAATCTTCTAGTGCTTCTGGGTAACGCTTCATTGATTGGTAAATAAAACCGCGATGTGTGATCACCCAGTCAGATTTGGGGTTAAGTTCAATGGCGCGGTCAAAATCTTCTAGTGCTTCTGGGTAACACTCCATTAAGCGATAAGTTTCACCGCGACTTGCGATCGCCCAGTCATATTTGGGGTTAAGTTCAATGGCGCGGTCAAAATCTTCTAGCGCTTCTGGGTAACGCTCCATTAAGCGGTAAATAAAACCGCGCTGTGCGATCGCCCAGTCATATTTGGGGTTAAGTTCAATGGCGCGGTCAAAATTTTCTAGGGCCTCTGGGTAACGCTCCATTGAGTAATAAGTTTCACCGCGACTTGCGATCGCCCAGTCATATTTGGGGTCAAGTTCAATAGCGCGGTCAAAATCTTCTAGCGCTTCTGGGTAGCGCTCCATTAAGTGGTAAGTATAACCGCGCCAACCTAGAGCAATTGGTTGCCATTTAAGCTCAATCCCAGAATTTTGTACGACTGCGGTAAACATTTCCAATGTAACTTGATAAAGGTTTTCCTCATAAGCTTTTAACCCATTCGCTAATTGCTTACCCCAACGCTGAACTTCAGCAGAATCCGCATCTTTACCAGCCTGAAGCATCGTTTCTGCATATTGTTGGGCAAATTTGCGTTTATTTTTGAGTGCAGCAAGAAATTGATTCAGAGATACAGATAAATTTCTTTGCGGTGACTGACATAAGTTGTGATACAACACGTTTAATGTGTGACTTTGCCAGCTAGGATCGCGCTGTTTTTCCTCTTCTTCCAATTGAAAATCATTCCGCAGGCTGTCATAATATTCTGCCAACTTACCATGTATGTCAGCCCAACCTTGCGGCGATGAAAGGCGCTTGTGGCGTAACATTTGGGTTTTGACCACATCATGATAAGCCCAGCCGTCGGTACGTTCGTTGACAAAAGATGTTTCTTTTAGCCAAGTAAATAACTCGTCAGCTTCTTCTTCTGTTCTTAATTTGGCTATAACATCTCGATTCAAACACCGAGGAATGGCAGCATCAAGCGCCACTTGTTGCTGTTTGGGGTCATCAACCCATTTTAAAAAGCGTTCTACAGCACTGTTGCAAGGCTCAACTACCTGGTTTGGATCATTGGGATGAGTATCTGCTAGCATTCCCACTAGCAGGGGTAAGTTTCCAGAAAGGTGTAAAATTACTTCAACAACACGATTGTCTGTAATGCCTTTGCGAGTTAGATATTGTTGGGCTTCTTCTTCTGTAAATGGTTCCAGAGGGAAACGAGCTATTAACCCCTCATAAGATGCCCAATGATTTTTATCTAATTCATGCCGACCAGCAATAGTTATCAATATATTGAGAGATACTTCACCGTGGCGACCCTCCAAAATTTCTCGTAGCCAGTTATCTAAGAATTCCCCGGTGCGTTCATAAGTATCAAAAAACAAGACAACAGCAGTTTCTTTTGCAATTTTAAAAATATCTTGCAAAAATAGCGGAGTCAGCACTTCTTCAGGTTCTTGAACTAATCGCACCTCATCTTTATTCGTTATTTTCTTTGCAACATAAGATGCCCATTCTCCGGCTTGGGTAGCAAAAGCATCTTCATCGACAAAATCAAATACAGCACCACCAACGGGAACTCGACGCGCCAGACGCACACCAGTTTTTACCATAGTTTTCCCGACAAAAGCGGAAAAACCTTGAGGAGCTTCTGGATCGGTTTCTAATTCTTGGCGCTTTTGACGGTAAACTTTGTAGCGTTCTGTAAACTGTGTTAGTTTGTGACCTTGCCGTTCTAACTCTTCTGCTAGACGACCCATAACTTCTGGTATAGTTTTTTCAGCTTCATCGATGTAAGCCGAAATGATTTTTGCTTCGTCAGCAATTTTACGAAACTGTCGCAGCAGAGTACTTTTACCAACTCCGCCTTGACCCCAAACGTTATATAGAAAATGACGGCGATCATCTTCTGGGGGTAATGCTAAATTTTGGCGAAATTGGTTTACTTGGTCTTCACGACCCACAAAACCTGATTGCTGGCGCTGCTTAAGAATATCTTGTAAGCTCTTGGGCTTGTTTTGCGGGTTCATTACAAGATTTAATTTTGAGGTGCTAGTGTTTACAGAATAACTACTAAAGATACAAGGTGTATTTCGGAATTTATCAAACTTTTTCTAAGTAATTTTTAATGTGTTGACCTTCTGAGGTTCGACGTTGACCTTCTGAGGCTCGACGTTGACCTTCTGAGGCTCGACGTTGACCTTCTGAGGCTTGACGTTGACCTTCTGAGGCTCGATGTTAACCTTCTGAGGCTCGACGTTGACCTTCTGAGGCTCGATGTTAACCTTCTGAGGCTCGACGTTGACCTTCTGAGGCTTAACTTTGACCTTCTGAGGCTCGACGTTGACCTTTTGAGGCTCAAAAATATCTTGGCGACTTAGCGCTTGTCGATGAAGTCCAATACAGACCTAACCCCCAGCCCCTTCCCTACAAGGGAAGGGGAGTAAGATTCAAAGCCTCTCCCTTTGTAGGGGAGAGGTTTGGAGAGAGGTCAAAGTGTACTTTAGATAAACGACATGCGCTATAAAAATTGCAACTACACAGACAAAACCTCCCTCCGCAAGTTTAAAAAATGTTTGGATACAAAACGCGAAAAGGGCATAACATTGTTATGCCCCAACAAATGACGTGTATTTTACCAAGTTGACAACTGGTATAATTGCCTGTTTCAAGTTTTAGCTAACTGGGACTTCGGGTTGCTTTTTCTTAGAACGGCGGTTAAACCTGCGTCCCATCTCATCAATTACTGCATCTAAACCTGCGATATCACCGCTAGCTTTGGCATAGCTATAAACTGCTAATGCTGCTGCATATGCTTCACTAGCAGCAGCTATACAGGTATCATCCACCAATTCTTGCAGTTGCGTTAGAGACAACAACACCGGATACAAGTCCTCATATATTTCCAAGTCCCGGCGCATTTCTTCTAAATCAAAGTAACGAGGCAAAAAGTTAGGGTTTTGTGTTGCCACTTGTAAGGCTTTGCTGACAAAAGCCCGACTTTTATCTCCCATCTTCAGCATTGTTCGCCGATCTTCAGGGGTCAAATCAACTAAAAACGGTAACTTTTCTCTAATTGTAGCGATCGCCTGCATGACCGCTTCTTTGTCTGCTGGGGCTAAACTGGCACTGATACGATTTTCTGCCATTTTTAATACTCCTTTAGGGTACTTAATTTCAGTATTCCCAAAGTTGTAAAGGCGATCGCGTTTGTTGAGAGGTAATTAACAGAATTTTATCTAGATTTGCAAAAAAGAGACGGGAGTTTAGAAGAAGAGGCTTAGGATAAACTAATGAAACTGAATGCAGAAATCAATGCGTAAACAAATCATCGAATATACATCTCCACTAGATGCACTGATTGCTCTTACCAAACAGTTAAATACTTATGAAATAAAGTACCAAATGAATTCAGAAGAATTTTTTGCCAAATATAACCAAGGCGAAACTTCTGACGAGGAAGTATTTGTTGAATGGGCAGCAAACTACCAACATTATCTCGCTCTACATCAAGATATAAAAAGCAAACTCAGAGATGTCGCGTAAAGTTATCCAAGCCTATTTAGATGAAATTGACCAACTTTTACTCAATTTTCATAACACATACGTTGAGGAATATAGTGCAGTAATTTTAACGACAGAGAGAGCAAATATCCGCATTAGAATACGTTTCGCTCTCAAATATTTACTGGCAGTCAGTGAAGCTTTGGTTATTGTAGATAATCAAATTACATATATCGATTACCGCTATCACTTTCAAGATGAGCAAAATAGTCTGATTTTTCGTTATGACAGTACACCACACTTTCCCAACTTGCCTAGTTTCCCGCACCATAAACATCTTTTCGATAACGTAATTGCTTGCGAAAAGCCATATATAGGCGATGTGCTACAAGAAGTGATGGAGTTTTTAGAGTAGAGTATGGAATTTGTATTGCAAAACAGAACCATTAAATGGAACCGTTAAGATTTTGCTTATTGTTCTATTTCTCTTAACCGCTAATCACCGCGATCGCACTTATCAGAGGGGAACACTCAAACATCATGTGTTAATTTCAGGCTGAGGTTTTGGTGTGCCATAGAGGTAACGATCGTGTTGACTTGCCCAATCTTCGGGTGCATCAACTGTCCCTGTTAAATCTTTTAATACATCCCACACATCAGCCACTTTAGTTTCAGATGAGTTAATATCCTCAGAAACGATGGTAATCACATAGCGTTTGTTCAGTTCTAAATCAGGTGGAATATCTGGGCGCAAAACAGAACCATCAAATGTGACCGTTAAAATTTTGCTCATTGTTCTATTTCTCCTAACCGCTAATCACCGCGATCGCATCAATTTCTACCAACACATCTTTAGGTAAGCGCGATACCTGCACACAAGCCCGCGCTGGGGCTGTATTTTCCGGGAAATATTTAGCATAAACGGCATTCACCGCCGCAAAATCATTCATATCCGCCAAAAATACAGTGGTTTTTACCACATCTTCAAAAGTCGCCCCAGCTGCTGCAAGGATGGCTTCAAGATTAGCTAATACCTGCTCAGTTTGCTTTTTGACATCATCAGTATAGACGACATCACCAAGGCGGGGATCGATGGCAATTTGTCCAGCGATGAAGACAAATTGACCTGAAGCTGCGATCGCTTGATTATAAGGGCCCACTGGTGCGGGTGCGTTATCAGTATTAATTACTTTACGGGTCATAGATATTACTTTCTCTAACGATGTTTCCTGTTTACCGATTTCTAGCTGAGAAGCGATCGGTTTATAGACTTCTCCATCTGGCATTATCGCACCAGTTAGGTCAGCATCTTTAAAGGTCGTCCCATAGATATTTGCCCCAGTTAAATTTGCCTTCTTCAGGTTTGCTCCATCGAAATTTGCCATCATCAAGTTTGCATCCGAAAGACAGGCTCTTTCTAGATTTGCTCTTTGCAGACAAGCTTTGTTGAGATTTGCTTTTTCCAAGCAAACCCTAACCAAATCCGCCTCAGCTAAATCTACCTCTGATAGATTACATTTCTCCAAAGTGACTCCCCTGAGTATGGCTTTCTGGAGATTTGCCCCATGAAAATTTACTTCAGTTAGTTTTATCTGAGTAAAGTTTGCGCTAGTCAAGTCTGCCCCACTCAGATTTGCATTACTGAAATTTGCACAACTTAAGTCCGCACCACTCAAGTCTGCCCAACTAAGATTGATTGAAGAACCCTCTATCCCACTCAAATTTGCATTTATTAAAGATGCTCTACTAAGGCTAGTATTATTAAGTTTCGCCCTAGTCAGGTTTGCGTCACTCAAATCTGCTCCATTCCAATTTGCATTAGATATATCTATATCAGTTAGGTTTGCACCCTTCAGGTCTATGCCTTGGCGATTTATAGTAAACTGCCGTCCCCCTGCGGCGTATTTCTCCAACAGTTTGCCAGCATCCATAATGCACCTTTAAATACCACTGACACAGTATAATCAACAAAAACTTTGTGTCACAGATATTCCTCTCTTTTCTTCCTTCTCTTCGAGACGCTGCGCGAACGCGCCCTTTGCGTCTTTCGCGGTTCGTTCTTCTTACCCCAACCTTGGACGTATCCTATAATGCCATCAGATCAGCATCGCGATCGCACTCGTATAATACTGTTACGACAGACTGCAAAATATCATTTATGAATAAACCAGGATGAATATTAAAGAACTACTGCTTCAAGAAATTGAATCATCCTCAGATGTTCTACTAGCCCAAACACTAGATTTTTTGCGTTTTCTCAAGACAAAACCAGAAACCGAGGAAATCTCTCTTGACCTGTCAACGGAAAAAAATGATGATACTTCCAGTCATCAAACACAACCGGAAATACAGGAAGCAACACCAATTCTTAGAGGCTCTAAAGCAGAAGATTTACTAAAATTTGCCGGAACCTGGCAAGGGAATGATTTTGAGGAGTGCTTGCAGCTTGTTTACGAAACCCGTTCCCCATCTGAATTTTAGTAATGTACCTCCTAGATACCAACCATTGTAGCCGGATCATTTTTGGAGAAACAAACGTCATTCGTCGGTTACAAGAACACATTGGCTTAGGGGTTGCAACTAGCGTTATTGTGCAAGGTGAACTACTTTACATGGTGCAAAAGTCTTCTCAACAACAAGCAAATCTTCGATTTGTCAAAACTTTTTTGCAAACCATTGACCTTTATCCCATTAGTGGAGAGGTTGCCGATGTTTACGGTACCCTCAAAGGAGAAATTGTCGAACATTTTGGCCCCAAAGACAAAGCAAAGCGTAGAAAGTTTACAGTTCAAGATTTGGGTTTTAGCGATAACGACTTGTGGATAGCATCAACTGCTCTGCACTATAACCTCACCGTCATCTCAGCGGACAGCGATTTTCAAAGGATATAACAAGTACAAGCCTTAGCGTTAGAATCTTGGCTTTGACATCCTCTCCTACCCCAACCTCGGACGTATCCCATAATGCCGATATCGCCAATAATCGCGCAAAATGCGATCGTGGTCAAAACATAAATTACCAGGCACACACCAATACTCAAAAATGCCTACACCCTGAGCATCATCACCAGCCTTTGGTTCACCCTTCGCTGTCGCCAAAAACACAATACTAATCGTATGCTGACGAGGATCGCGATTTGGGTCAGAATATACCAGTAATTGTTCAACTAATTCTACCTGCAAACCCGTCTCTTCCTCAGCTTCTCGCCGCGCTGCTCCTTCCACCGCTTCGCCATAATCTACAAAACCACCAGGAATAGCCCAACCTAAAGGTAGATTATGTCTTTCAATTAACACTATTGGCCGATGAGGTCGATCTACTAGTTCAATGATGATATCAACTGTCGGTGTAGGATTTCGGTAAGTCATATTTATTAGTCATTAGTCATTAGTCATTGGTCATTAGTCAAGAGCAAAGGACAAATGACTAAGGACAAACAAAATGAGTTTACTTGATTTCCCCTGCAAATACTGTTCCGTGATAAATTCGATGCGTTGGCTTTGCCACTGCCCCTTGGGCAATCGCATCGCGTCTCCATCAGACAATTGCTCCCTCTCATAATTCAGGTTATTTATGCCTTTTCCTAGATCCAGTGGAATTTTGCTGCATCCTACTTCCTTTCCCAGTCGATTTGGCATTGGGGATTTAGGCTTAGAAGCCTATAACTTCATTGATTTTCTTAAAGAGAGCCATCAACAATATTGGCAAGTTTTACCACTGGGCCCCACTGGATACGGGAATTCTCCGTATATGTGCTACTCCGCAATGGCAGGAAATCCTCTGTTAATTAGCCCAGAAAAACTCTTAGAAGAAGGTTTACTATCTGAAGAAGACTTTGCTAATTTACCAGGATTTCCGGAAGAAAAGGTAGATTTCAATCGAGTTGTGCCAATTAAGATTGGGCTACTCAAAAAAGCCTGTGACAACTTTAGAGCCAATGCTACGCCCATCCAGCAGAAAGAGTTTGCAGGTTTTTGCGATAGTAAAGCCTATTGGCTGGATAATTACGCCTTATTTATGGCGCTAAAAGATGCCAATGAGAATGCAAACTGGCACGCATGGAAGCCGGAATTTGTCAAGCGCGATCCCCAAGCATTGGAGCAAGCACAGCATCGGCTCAATGGAGAGATTTATTATTACAAATTCGTCCAATTTGAGTTTTTCCGCCAATGGTCTGACCTAAAAAGCTACGCTAATATGCGCGGCATTGACATTATTGGCGATATCCCCATCTACGTAGCTCATGATAGTGCTGACGTGTGGGCGCATCCCGATATTTTTTGCTTAGACGAAGAGACTGGACAAGCAGCACAAATGGCAGGAGTTCCACCAGATTACTTTAGCGCCCTAGGTCAATTGTGGGGAAACCCGGTTTATAACTGGGAAGAATTGCAAAAACAAGACTTTAAATGGTGGGTACAGCGCTTTGAGGCAATGCTGGATTATGTAGATATAATTCGCATTGACCACTTCCGAGGCTTTGAGGCTTATTGGTCTGTGCCCCAAGGTGAAGAAACTGCCATGAATGGGAAATGGATAGAAGCGCCTGGAGATGCTTTTTTTGCAGCGATTAGAGAGAAGTTGGGCAAGCTACCCGTCTTGGCGGAAGATTTGGGAGTAATTACACCAGAGGTAGAAGCGCTGCGAGACAAGTATGAATTTCCGGGAATGAAGGTTTTGCAGTTTGCCTTTGGTTCCGATCCTGCTAATCCATTTTTACCATTCAATTACCCGCGAAATGCTGTAGTTTATACAGGCACTCACGATAATGACACAACTGTAGGCTGGTTTAATTCAGCTAATGACAACGAAAAGCATAATTTATGGCTCTATTTAGGTTGTATTAGTCCTGAAGGCATCCAATGGGATTTAATTCGCCTAGCTTTGAGTTCTATTGCCAATCAAGCGATTATTCCTTTGCAAGATGTTTTGGGATTAGGAAACGAAGCGCGGATGAATTTTCCTAGTGTTGCAGAGGGGAACTGGGAGTGGCGCTATCAAGCAGGAGCATTAACAGACGAATTACGCGATCGCTTGAAAGTTCTTACCAGACTCAATGGACGCGCCCCAGAAGTCCAGTGAGAAGTGGCTGAGTAGGGCATGGGGTATGGGACATGGGGCATAGGACAAGGTGAGAAAAGTTAGAAACTGCAACAAGTCTTTCCCCTTGTCCCCAATTCTCTTTGTCTCCTTGTCCTCTTCACCATGCCCCATGCCTAATGCCCCATAAACCATATTTCAAAACTTAGGCTTTGCAGCAGCAATCCTAACTTCTTCCTCTTTCCCTGGTTCTCCCATTTCCTTGGCCTTCTCTTGATTGACGCTCACCAACACACCGCCAGCATTATCAGTTTTCACTGTCAGTTGCTCTTGGGCTTTCCAAATTCGGTGAGTTCCCTCTGGCAGGATACCCTCAAACTCGGTTTTGCCATCGGCTACTACACGAATCCAAGATGAGGCTTTCAAAGTTACACCAACCTGTACAACCTGTCCCTTTTGGACACCACTCAGGGTATCGTTGACAGGTTGTACCTGGGTTGACTCTTTTAGTTGAGCTAGTTCTGGTTTAACAACAGACTTTTGTTTTGGATATGGCTGGTTTGGGCTATTACTCGCTTGTAGTAACGCGTTATTTAATAACTGAGATAACCCATTTACAGAACATACGATTAGCAATATGTAAAGAAAGTAAAGATGAACTGGACGTAGTTGAGCCAAGGGTGAATTATTCCCTTTATTGAGAGGGCTAACTTGTGCAGAACTGATCGGAAAAGTGCCAGAAAATTCTACTCCATTCAAGCCTAGTGCATCGGCAAATTGCCTGATTAAACCCTGAATATAGACTGGTTCTGGTAGATCGTTTAAATTACCTTCTTCGATCGCCTGCAATAATCTTCGGGGAATCCGAGTCAATGCAACCACTTGGTCTAGAGATAAACCCTGTTCTTGACGCAATGCCCAAAGTTGAGCGCCTAACTCTGCCAACTTTTCGGCTCGTTGTTGCTCTAATGAAAGTGATGGCTGGTGCTTATTCTTCTTTCTTAGCCATTTCATGCCTACTGACACTCCTTAACTCCACTGAATCAATAATTAGGTTGCGCGATCTGATCTTGCAAAAAGTGAATCTCACGATCTTTGAGGGAACGATATTTACCCTCTGATAAAAAGGGTTCCTTTGGAGTTTGTAATTGAATTGGGCCGATAGCAGTCCGATGCAGCTTGATTACTGGGTATCCTAACTGTTGAGCTATACGGCGAATTTGGCGATTTCTTCCCTCCTGCAACACTATTTCTAAAACGCTTTCCTCGGTACGACGTTCGATTAGGCGTACCTTAGCGGGCCTAGTTTTTCTACCCTCCAACATCACACCTTGACACCACGTCTGTAGTACTGTTTCTGGAGGATGTCCTTTGACCAAAACATGATATGTCTTGGAAATACTGTGACGTGGATGGGTTAGCCCAAATGTCAGTTCTCCGTCATTAGTCAGGATTAATGCTCCTGTAGAGTCTGCATCTAGACGGCCAACTGGGTGAATACCTGAACCCTCCCGTAATTCTTTCGGTAGTAGATCCAGGACTGTTGTTCTGCGATGAGGGTCGTAGCAAGTCGAAACCACTCCCGCTGGTTTGTGCAGCAATAGATATATTAAAGCCGGACGTTGCTTTTCGGATACAGGCTTACCATCAATTGCGATCGCATCTTTTTCGGGATCGACTTTTTGACCTAAATGTGCCAATACCCCATTAATCCGCACCCGTGAGTGCCTAATCATTTCTTCGGCTTCACGACGTGAGGCGATACCCCATTGAGCAAGAATTTTTTGTAACCGTACCTCCATGTGGAAATTGCTTATTTACTGTTATCAATTAAATGATATTTGCATTTTGTAGCGAGTAGGCATAAATGTTACATTTAAAGCTTATTTAATTTCGGTTCGGTTGTAGAGCAAATACTCATAAACAGATTGGTTAAATGCCAGAGCAAAATCCCCAAACAACAAGTGGAAATAAAATCCGCATAATTACGCAGGTACTCACAACAGCAGTCAAGCTCTGGTTGAGATCGCAGACCAGCCAAATCTCTGAATTAGAAGTGGAGATTAAAGCTAGCGATCGCCAACTTTTCTCTGGACGCATTCCTGCGGTATCTGTTTTTGCTACTCATGCAGTTTATCAAGGTCTCCTAATTACACAAATTCAATTAATAGCAGAAAATATTCGGGTAAATATCGGTTCCGTACTCAAGGGAAAACCTCTACGACTGTTAGAAACAGTACCAGTGGTTGGCGATTTAATCATAGACGAGAAGGATCTGAATGCTTCTCTCTCATCAGACTTATTATCGACTGCTTTAAGCGATCTCTTGGTTAAGGTTTTACCAAAAGATTATCCGCAGTCACAACCAATCAAGTGGCAAGAAATTCTCCTTGGGAACAACCAAATTATACTGCGAGGTTTGAGAGTAACCAATCGTGAAACAACACCTCTAGAGATTTGTCTGGGCTTACAATTACTCAGTGGGCATGAGTTGCAACTGGTACATATCCCAATCAAGCCCGACCAGGGAGATATATTAGAGGACAATCATGAGTACAATCTGGATCTTGGCTCAGATGTCGATATCCAAGAACTAACGCTGATCCTAGGCAAGCTAGTGTGTCGTGGGCGGATTAACGTTAACCCTTGATGATTATGAAATTAAAAAATGCTAATACATTATTTTAAATGATATTGCAGCTCTCAGGGGATAAGAGAGCAGGTGGACAATCCCCGGCTTCGTTGCGATCGCGCCTGGGACATAGAATTCCAAGTTATTGCATTGAAGGAAGAATAAACAGAATTCTGCACTTCGTTGCTATCCCGCCTCGGAATAGACTTCCAAAGCTAATAGCTTAAGTCCTCTGAAGAGGACTTAACAAGAATTTTAGTCCACTTAAGTGGACTTGAGCTATTAGCCCGGAACTTAAGTTCCGGGCGGGATAGCAACGAAGTGCAATACTCTAACTGTTACTGAAAACCGCTATAGTAGCGGCAACAGCAATGTCACAAAATAATATACCAAAGGAGCAGTGAAAATATAACTATCAGTACGGTCTAAAATACCACCATGACCGGGGATTAACTGCCCAGAATCTTTAACTCCAGCATCCCGCTTGAGCATAGATTCTGTGAGATCCCCTAAAAGACTAGCAATACCAATCAGCAAACCCAATGCTAAACCTGTGAAGGCGGATTCAGGCAAGTGAAGATAATAGGCTCCTGCTATGGCTACGGCAACACTTGAAGTAATACCAAAGACAGCACCTTCGACAGTTTTTTTCGGGCTAATGTCAGACAGACGGGTTTTCCCAAAGAATTTGCCAATGGTGTAAGCACCGATATCAGCTGCCCAAATACACAAAAAAGTCAGTAGTGTGGCTGTAAAACCTTGTGCTAAAGAAGCGGAATTTGCCTTTTCCCAGAAATCTGTCCAGGTTGTGGGCCAGTAACCTCCGAAAGGGAGATTACTAAAAGCAGCGCTATCAATTGCTCGTAACCGCACCCAGTAACTTGGTAAATAACCGACGTAAAATAGCCCCATAATAGAAGCGGAAACATCAGCGATCGTGGCAAATTTGGGTTGAAACAGCAGGTAAAAACAAATAAGTGTGCCAGCTATTGGCATCACAGCGTCAGCTAAACTGCCATCAAGGGTACAAATAGCTAGCAATACTTGGCTGACAGCCATAGTGGTTTTAGCGGCGGGAGCGATGCCTCTGGCTCGCACCAAATTAAAATATTCCTGTTGACCCAAAAAGATGATGACCGCAAAGATGATGGTAAAGTACCAACCCCCCAAAAGGGTTGCGGAAAGGGCAAGAGCGATCGCAACAATTCCACTAATAATCCGAGACCAAGGCATAGAAGTATTAAATATTGGGAATGGGGCATTGGGCATTGAGCATGGGGGATGGGGGATGGGGCATTGGGAAAGAGAAGGCAGGAGGCAGAAGGCAGAAGTTCTTTAATTTTGAATTTTGAATTTTGAATTTTGAATTGATTGCTCCCCTGCTCCCCGCACTTCCTCATCTCTGTCTTCTTCCTTCCCTTGCCCCCTCTTCCAATGCCCTATGCCCCATACCCCATTCCCTAATCCAGTTTCTCACCACTGAGGATAAAAATGGGATCGACGGCGGTAAAGGTTTGAGAAAAGCCGCGTGTCTCTAGGCGGTTAACCGCAGATTGGACGACTTCGATATTTCTAGCTCTTAATAAGGAAAAGCTCTGGGAAATAGCATATAGACTTTCTAGATTAGCAGCTGTGGCTACAACCCGACCGGATGGCGGCAAATAATGCCAAGCTGCTTGCAGTATTTCTTGAATGGGGCGACCTCCCTCAATACAAACGCGATGAGGGGTAATTTTGAGGTCATGTAAACACTCTGGGGCGCTGCCTTCAACAACTTCGACATTTTTCACATCAAAGCGATCGCAGTTACGCTTGATCAAATTAGCGACTTCTTCATCCCTTTCGATAGCGATAATTTGTCCGCCTGGACACAATAGCCCCACCTCTACCGGAATTGTACCTGTCCCTGCACCAATATCCCACAACACAGAATCTGATTTTAGCCGCAGTTGAGAAATCAATAGCAGTCGGACTTCTCGCTGGCTCAGGGGAATTCCTGGCAAATGCTCAAATAAGTCATCGGGAATACCAGGGGTAATATAAGGCCAAAGTTGGGAGGGCATAGAATTACGCAATTATACTAAAGATATCGATTTGCCAAATTGAAAAGCTATCAGCTATAAAACTTTTCAACCGTAGCATTACAAGAAAACATAATGATTGGTGAAATATTAGGCGATCGCTACGAAGTTCAGCAGCTATTAGGAAAAAAAGCCGGGCGACGGACGCTATTAGCTCGTGATTTGCAAACTCAGAAATTAGTTGTCATTAAATTACTCTCTTTTAGCAGTGACTTTGAGTGGGATTCACTCAAGTTGTTTGAGCGAGAAGCCGAAACTTTAAAAAACCTAGCACATCCCTCAATTCCTGGCTATTTAAACTATTTTGAGGTAAATTTACCAACCATCAAAGGATTTGCTCTAGTACAAACTTATATCCCTGCACAAACTTTAGAGCAATGTTTACAAACTGGGCGGACTTTTACCGAAGCTGAAGTCAAACAGATAGCCAAAGCACTTTTAGAGATTCTCGTTTATTTACATGAACTACATCCGCCTGTAATTCACCGTGATATTAAGCCTAGCAATATTTTATTGGGGGAGCGCTCTGGAAATAGTGTCGGTCAAGTTTATTTGGTAGATTTTGGCTCAGTGCAGACTGTCCTAGCTAGCGAAACCGACACAAGAACTGTGGTAGGAACTTATGGTTATATGCCACCAGAGCAATTTGGCGGGCGCACTGTTGCAGCATCTGACCTTTATAGTTTAGGCGCAACCTTAATTTATTTAGTGACGGGGACTCACCCAGCCGATTTACCCCAAAAGGATTTTCGGATTCAGTTTGAACAACTGGCTAATCTCAGTCCCAGCTTTAGCAATTGGTTAAAGTGGATGATTGAACCTAGTTTAGAACGGCGTTTGAGTTCTGCGATCGCTTCGGTAGCAGCTTTAGAGAAACCACAACCGACAAACTTGCCTACTTTAGTTGTTGGCAAACCAGATGGGAGTAAGATTCAACTAATTAAAAATGGACATTCTCTAGAAATTATCGTTCCACCCGCTGGTTTTGATCCATCAATAGTATTTACAGGTTTATTTGCGATCGTCTGGAATTCATTTATCTTATTTTGGACAATTGGCGCACTCTCAGCACCCTTTCCTGTCAACATCCCCTTTGCCTTGTTTTCACTTCCATTTTGGGGTGCTGGCTTGATGATGGTGTATAAATTTTTCTTTCATTTTTTTGGACGCATCTGCTTACGCCTGAATCCCGAACAAATAGCCATAACGCGGGAGTTGTTTGCTTGGAAATTTTATCGTCCCCGTGCAGCGCCAAGACAAAGTATTAATAAATTAGTTTACATTCCCAAGCATTTTACAAAAGATTCTGAAGGCACGAGAATTGCCGTTCCCGCACAATTAGATATTTGGGTAGGAGTAAAAAAATATCAACTTGGTGGTAATGATGGTGCGATTAAATCGGAAGCGGAACTGGAATGGCTAGCTCATGAATTAAGCGATTGCTTAGGTTTGCCAATTACCAATCCAATGAGAAGTTAGTTGAGCGATCGCTTACATTGAAAAGCCATAATAAAAGGGACAGTATTAGGAATCGCCAAGTAACTACTTAAGAAATCCTTACACGATAAGACTTTTAAGCTATCCCCGGTTTTCTGTAACTGTCCCTAAGAATTTGTTTTCAGTAGCCAGTTCTACTTTAAATTCATCATTCAGCAGCATTCTCAACGTTTACTAGGCTCCATCAGTTAGTTATCACTCTTAAACTATTGATAACTACTCTTATTATGAGAATTACTGGTAGATACATTTGAGGTTGTTTTCTGGCTACTTTTAGTCTAAATCTTACTAACTAATTTTTGTAGCAAGGGTGGGAGTGGATGATTCTCAAACTGGGAATACTGGGAATCAATTCGGTGAGCTTTTTGAACCATCCGTTCAAAAAACAGATTGACTAATTTTAATTCCCGAAAAATCTTTTGCGGATCTTCAAGATGGGTTGTCGGTAGTTGCTGTCCCATTTTTTTGAGGGCTAGACCTACAGGAATTTTAATTTCATCCTGGAGTTTCAGAAAACGGGTAAATATGGGTGCAAAAGCGGACAATACAGAACCAGCACCTCCTCTAGCTTGTCCCCAACCGATGTAGTAAATTCCTTTGTAATCTTCAAGAAATGACCCTCCATAACATTTCACTGTTGCTCCTTTCACCCGTTGCAGTTCTGGAGCTAAAAATGGATAGGCAAGATGAAAACCAGTTGCACAAACAATTAAATCAAAGCTTTCTCGGCTACCATCTGCAAATTCAACTTCCCCGCCATCTAAATGTCGTACCTCTGGTTTATAGGTAATGCGACCGTGTTTAATATAGTAAGGAACCTCATTATTTAAGGTTGGGTGCTTATCAAAAATGCGATATTTGGGTTCGGGTAGACCATAATCTTTGTGCTTACCGAAAGTCAGCAAAATAATTAAATAAGTCATCAACCGCTGAAACCATTGTGGCATCCACCATTCAGTTAAATCGGAAATTGGAACACCTGCAAAGGTTTTGGGAATAAACCACACAGATTCACGCATACTCAACACAGATTTAGCTCCCACCCTAGCTGCTTCTGCGGCTATATCACAAGCTGAATTCCCTCCACCAATCACCAGAACTCTCTTTCCACGTAGTTGCTGGGAATTTTTATAATCTTTGGAGTGAATTATCTCCCCATCAAATTCTCCTGAGAATTCGGGAAAACGTTTGCACCAGTGATGACCATTACAAATAATAATCCCTTTGTAAATTCGCTGTTCCCCATTATCAAAGGTAACTTCCCAGAGATTATCCTCAACAGGCCGCACGTAGCTAACTTGACGATTCAATTCAATATTTTTACGTAACTCAAAATGGTCAGCAAAGGAGTTTAAGTAATCCCGTATATTTTGAGCGCTGGGAAAATCCGGATAATTATCCGGCATAGGGAAATGGGTAAATTGGGTAATCTTCCGTGATGAAATAATGTGTGCAGTTTCATACACACCATGATGCCAATTTCCACCAATGTCATCGCTAGCATCAACTTGGTCGTAGGCAATACTCGCGCTCTTGAGCGCTTCAGCCATACTTAATCCGACAAAACCAGCCCCAAGAATTAAATGCTTGTGAGTAGTGTCCAACATCATTCTTAATTTTACTTGACTATTTTTTAAACTTTGGGAAGATACCGAGCTAACCCACTCCCCTGCTTAGGGAATATCTCGTGAGGATATGAAAAGCTTGTACAACATCAGGGAATACGTACAAATTTATTGACAGCAATACTTCTAATTGCTGCCCGCACTACCTGTGTATGGTCTGTTGTCATATATTTCGGAACACCCTGGCTTCTCTTGGCTAGAGATTCATATCGTTCCGATTGCAGGATTGGAGCACGACTAAAAAATTAATAAACATTGGGACGCGTGACGTTATATTCCTTAACTTCATTGTTGTGTTTATTTCTGCCAACTTATTATTAGCTTCAAATGTTAAGTGAACTGACGCTGCCTAACTGTAGCAGTGAATACGGTATTTTAGTTTAGAAAAAAATGCTGAAAATATGTCTAAAAAATATCAATTAATACAAGTAAAATCAATTATTTGAATTGGATAATTTGGAGTAATTTAAGATAAGCTTTATTTAATGGATTACGCGCCTAAAGACGTTTGGGAGCTAGCGACTACTACTACAAGGCGAAATTAAAAATTAAAAAAAGTAAAAAATACTTGCATTTTATTCATTTTTAATTGGTGTTTGGTTTACTACATACTGTACTATAAGAATCCTATTTGATTTTTGAAAAACTCCGTATAACTCGAAAAGGCTAACTCCTTACTTTCTGCCTATCACGCTTGCGCAATACGCAAATAAATCAATCGCATTGCTATGGTATATTCTCCTGTGGGGTCAAGGGCTTATCAGTGGCGAACTCATCAGATTTGAGCCATCAATGTTTATATTTAATTACAGATGCCTTAGAGGAAATTTATATGTTTGGACTGGGATGGCCAGAAATAGCTGTAATTAGCATAGTCGCTATTCTAATTTTCAGTCCAAAAAAATTCCTGAACTGGGGACTGCACTGGGCAAAACCTTACGAGGTTTTAAGGAGGAGATGAAAACTCCCAGCGAGGAAACCAATCAGGAAGAAGAGTGCGATTCGTTGATTAGCAAATCACGGTAATCAGTCCGTAAATAACTAATCCAGCCCGACAGCAGATTACTGTCACTAAAGGCTGAACTCTCGGTCAGATGTAGGTGAAAGTCCTACCATTCAGACTCAGAATTGACTCCTTACCTGCCCACACCGAACAAGCTCGGTTCTTGTAGAGTGAAGCTGGGAACAGGGCGCAACCAGACGACCGTTGCGGGTTGACACTGGCGCTAACAGGGAGTTCCCACGGTGAAACAGAGCCTATAAAAGTGACCTACCTGAAAGCGGGGCGCAACACAAAAAACCCTGACTTCATTGGAGATTATTCCCGCCGCATCACTTTTCTAGAAGCGGCAAGAGTCCAGGGAATCCAATGGTTGAATTGGCTACACCTAAAGGAACAATCAATCTCTCCGAGGGAACGAATAAAAACGAATTGTGGGTCTAGGGGCGGTCGAACCCCAAAGTAGCCCAGACGAGCGGAGGAATCCCCACAATTCGGGTAGGACAGACCGTAATTGGTCTGAGGTGTTCAGAATACACAAACTCTCGAAGAGAAAATGATTAGACACAGTAGACATACTAGTGAATCTTGGAGAGCTTTACCGTGGAAGAAATTCCGCCGTAACCTTTTCCGCCTTCAAAAGCGCGTGTACAAAGCGGTTCAAGTTGGAGACAAGCGGAAAGCTAGGTCACTCCAAAAGCTTATTCTAAAATCCACCTCGGCTCGATTTCTTGCAATTAGACAAGTATCTCAGCTAAATGCTGGTAAGAAGACGGCTGGTATTGATGGTAAGAAATCCCTTTCATTTGAGGAACGCTTCAATTTAGAAGAACTACTGAAAATGAATAGCGGAAATTGGAAGCATCAAGGATTACGGGAAATCCCCATCCCTAAAAAGGACGGGACAACCAGAATGCTTAAGATACCAACCATCGCGGATAGAGCTTGGCAATGCCTCGCAAAATATGCACTCGAACCAGCGCACGAAGCCACCTTCCACGCTAGGAGCTATGGGTTTAGAACTGGGCGCTCTGCCCATGATGCACAAAAGTACATCTTTAGCAACCTAAGCTCAAACGCTAACGGAATAGAGAAACGAGTTATCGAACTCGATATCGAGAAGTGCGTGCGCCGTGACAGTTAACGCGGTATCCCCAATCAAATTGGGAGAGATTAAGAAGAACATCTCTAAGTCAACCAACTTACCTAGAGTCGAAAGACAAAAGGAACAACCGCATGTTGGTAAAGCCGGAAATAGAGAGAAGGCGTTAAAACTAGAGTCCGGCAAGACTTGTGTGACAGGGTGAAGGTTAAACTACCTGAAGCCTAATTCTGACGGTATATTCGATTGCCTATTCCTACAACGCCTAACAGGAATAATCGTTTGTGTGTAGTTTTAAACATTTGAACCACACAACTTCTTCAAACGGAGTCAGCCAGCGATGAGATGGCTTAACGAATGAATGGGACACCTAAATCACACTACTACGTATCGAGTTAATAAAGCGCGGGATGACTTACGGGGGGCGACCCCTATGGTTACAGAGTTCTCATAGTAGTCCGAGAGCGGGAAAGCCGCTTACATGGCAAAGGAGAACAGGTATTCTTCACACTTATATCGGGAGGTACGCGAGATGCGAAACGCCGAAACGGTTTTAAGTGTAATCCGAGACAGAGGAAATCGTGGTTTACCTCTGGATGATGTCTACAGGCAACTTTTCAATCCTAACCTGTACCTCTTGGCGTACAGTCGCATTTACAAAAATAATGGGGCAATGACGCAAGGAGTTACATCAGAGACTGTGGATGGGATGTCCATCAAAAAGATTGAAAACCTCATAGAAGATATTCGCTATGAACGTTTTCGATGGACACCAGTACGGCGAATTAATATTCCCAAGAAAAATGGGAAAACGCGACCACTGGGCATTCCCACTTGGAACGATAAATTGGTTCAGGAAGTAATACGTTTGATATTAGAAGCGTACTACGAACCCCAATTTTCTAACAGCAGTCATGGTTTTCGACAAGAGCGTGGATGCCATACTGCATTAACAGTAATAGACCGCACTTGGCAAGGAACCAAATGGTTTATTGAAGGAGATATCCGTGGTTGTTTTGACAATATAGATCAGAAAATCTTAATGTCAATTCTCCGTGAGAAAATCCAAGATAATCGATTTTTGAGATTGATTGAAACCTTATTAACGGCAGGTTACTGTGAGCAATGGAGATACCATTCTACACTGAGTGGAACGCCACAAGGGTCGATTGTCTCACCCATACTCGCAAATATTTACCTTGATAAGCTAGATAATTTTGTCGAACAGACAGTCATTCCAGAATATACACGAGGTAAATGTCGGGCAGAAAATCGAGAGTATTCAAGGCTCGTAAAACTTGCTTGGTATTACAGGAAAAATGGACAATTCGATAAAGCGCGTCAACTGGAGATTAAATACCAGAAAATGCCCTCCAAAGATGTCCGTGACCCAGAATACAGAAGGCTAAATTACGTCCGCTATGCTGATGATTTTCTACTTGGTTTCATTGGTTCACTTCAAGAAGCAAAAGAAATTAAGGAAAAACTAAAGACATTCCTAGCCGACAATCTTCAGTTAGAAATGTCAGCAGAAAAGACCTTAATTACTAATGCCAGAAATGAAGCAGCGAACTTCTTAGGTTACGAAATCTTAGTTCAATATTCCGACAATAAGCATACCAATGGTAAACGCTCACTTAATGGAATTACTGCACTAAGAATCCCAGCAAGTTTTGTAGAAGGAAAATGCGCTCTTTATATGAGGAATGGCAAACCCATTCATCGTCCTGAGTTAATAAATGACGATGATTTTACTATCATTAACATTTACCAATCAGAACTCAGAGGCTACGTACAATTCTACAGCCTTGCTCAAAACATTGCATGGCTCCGTAAACTCCAATGGGTTATGTGGAGTTCGTTAATGAAAACCCTTGCCTGTAAACACAAAACTAGCGTAGCCAAAATCTGCGCCAAGTACCAGAAGACGGTAAAACTTCCACAAGGAAGGAGAAAGTGTGTTGAAATAACCGTCCCAGTAGAAGGTAAGAAACCCTTGGTAACTCGTTTCGGGGGCATACAATTAAAACGCAACTTAAAAGCAACCATAGAAGATTTGCCACGAGTGCGAAAACCCGCGTTCAGAAATGAACTGATTAAACGGCTTCTTGCTTCGGAATGTGAGATTTGCGGGGCAACAGGTGATATTGAAGTTCACCATATTCATGCCCTTAAAGACCTCAAAATTAAAGGCAAGAAAGAAAAACCGCAATGGATGCAAATCATGTCCGCACGTAGAAGAAAAACTCTCATGGTTTGCCCTCAATGCCATGATGCAATACACGCTGGTAAACCAATATCTCAACAAGTCTCGCGATAACAGAGTACTGGAGAGCCGTGTACCTGGAAACTCGTAAGCACGGTTCGGAGGGGGCTAGTTAGAAAAGGAGCCAAGGCTTGGAAACCTCGCTAGCTAGCTACCCACTTTCGACAGGATTAACCACTCAGCGATAATGGATGAACTCATCGCTCCCAAAGGCTTAAAACTCGGTATCTACCGATGCCTCAAGACTGGAGTAAACCCAGAATTCCCCGAACAGGGTACACCTCAAGGGGGAGTAGTTAGCCCATTACTAGCCAATATCGCACTCAACGGGATTGAGAGTATACACAGATACCAAACTGAAGGGTGGGCAAAAGGGACAATGAGCGAACCATCAGTCCGATACGCGGATGACATGGTTATTATACTTCGCCCCCAAGATGATGCGATAGAAATACTTGAAAGAATCAGCGAGTTCCTCCGCAAACGCGGAATGAATGTAAGCCAAAAGAAAACCAAAGTTACCGCCGCGACAGATGGGTTTGATTTCCTCGGCTGGCACTTCAAAGTGCAGAGCAACGGAAAGTTCAGAAGTACTCCCTCAGTGGACAACTTCAAAGCATTCCGTAAGAAAGTAAAACACATCGTCAACAACTCGAATTATGGTGCTGCCACAAAGGCTGAGAAATTAGCCCCGGTAGTTAGAGGTTGGAGAAATTACCATAAGTTCTGTAAGATGGACGGGGCTAGAGACTCGTTATACCACATCGAAACAAGAGCAAAAAAGGTATTTAACAAGGAAACCAAACTAAATCGCTACTCCAGTAAGAAATTACTAGACAAAGCATTCCCAGCAGTTCCCTACTCCGAACACAAACACGTCCCTGTCAAAGGAACTAAATCCCCCTATGACGGAGATACAGCCTACTGGAGTGAACGTAACAGTAAACTCTATGACGGCGAAACCTCTAAAGCTCTTAAGAAGCAAAACCATAGATGTGCTTCCTGCGGTTTAAAATTCATCGATGAGGAACGGGTTCACCTACATCACATCGACGGAAATCATGCCAACTGGAAAAAGAATAATCTTGAAGCAATTCATGAGAGTTGCCACGATTACAAGCACATGAGCAAAAGCACAAAGCTAAGAACATCGGAAGCTGGGTGCGGTGAAAGTCGCACGCCCAGATTTAACTGAGAGGTGCGGGGAATAATATCCCCCATCGACTCAACCAAAACAGTAATTAAAATAGTCAGGAGAAGTCAGCGCACTGACTCCTCCTGACTACAACAAGGTATTAACAACAGAAGAAGGTGCGATCCCATTTTGGGAATCGATGACAGTTGTGCCGGGATTTTGTTGGTGTGTCTCTTCCTTGGCTAAACCACGCAGCTTAATTAACTTAATCGCGCGAGTAACACTTTCTGGCAAAATTACCACCAGGCTGTTATCAGGAGCCATGTCTAAGCCTTTATTGATCGCTTGGGTTTCATCCAGAATTGATTCATAGCGGCTATCAGGCTTAACTTCTGTGATGCCTTGAATAATTAACTGGGCAGCTGATCCCCGTAGTCGTCCCCGTGTATCATCGTCTTCTTTAATGATGATGTAATCAAAAATTTGCGCTGCTAATTTGCCCAAAGTAACAAAATCTTCGTCGCGGCGATCGCCTGGGCCACCAATTACGCCAATCCGTTGTCCTGTAGTCCAGTTCCGCACAAAGGAGCCTACAGCTTCGTAACTGGCTGCGTTGTGGGCATAGTCCACCAAAGCGTGGTAGTTGCCTAAATTAAATAAATTCATTCGTCCCGGCGTTTGACTAACTGAAGCCCGGAAGGTCTTCAAACCAGCACGAATCTGCTCAATTGTGACGTTTTGCACAAACGCTGCCAAACTTGCTGCTAAAGCGTTGGCAATCATAAACGGCGCACGTCCGCCCATTGTTAAAGGTATATTTTCAGCTCTTTCTATGCGGTGTGTCCAATCACCTTTAACAATTGACAAATAGCCATTTTCATATACTGCCGCTACTCCACCCTTTTGGATGTGCTTCCGCACTAATTCCGAATCGGGGTTCATGGTGAAGTAAGCAATATTAGCTTTAGTTTTTTCTGACATAGCAGCGACGCGGCGATCGTCGGCGTTAAGTACCGCATAGCCATCAGGGAATACAGCTTCGGCTACTACGCTCTTGAGATTAGCTAACTGCTCAATGGTATCTATATCGCCGATTCCTAAGTGGTCGGATGCTACATTCAATACCACCCCTACATTTGCGGCTTCAAAGCCCAATCCAGAGCGCAGAATGCCACCGCGAGCCGTTTCTAGTACTGCTACTTCTACTGTGGGATCTTGGAGGATGACGTGGGCACTTTGGGGGCCTGTATTATCGCCAGATTCTACTAAGTAATCACCGATATATGTCCCATCAGTTGTAGTATAACCTACTACTTTCCCCGTCTGTTTATAAATATGTGCTAGTAGTCGAGTAGTGGTGGTTTTGCCATTAGTACCCGTGATACTGAGGATGGGAATTTGGCTAGATTGCTCGTTAGGAAACAGCATATCCATCACTGCGCCAGCGACGTTGCGGGGAATGCCCACACTTGGGGCAACGTGCATCCGAAAACCGGGAGCGGCGTTAACTTCAACAATCACGCCATCTACTTCCCGCAGAGGACGGCTAATATCTGTGGTGACGATATCGAGTCCGGCAATATCTAAACCGATAATCTTGACTACTCGTTGTGCCAACCAAAGATTTTCTGGGTGAATTTCATCGGTACGGTCAACGGCACTACCACCTGTACTTAAGTTGGCTGTTGCTCTGAGATAACAAATAGTGCCCTTGGGTGGCACGCTATTTAGGGTGTAACCTTGCCTTTCTAGCAGTTGATAGCTGGTGCGGTCTAGTTCAATCTTGGTCAGGACGTTATCATGTCCTTCACCGCGATTTGGGTCAAGGTTTGTTTCTTCAATCAGTTCGGCAATGGTGGATCTGCCGTTGCCAATGACATGAGCCGGAACACGTTCGGCTACTGCTACTACTTTGCCATTTACCACTAGTACCCTGTGGTCGCGTCCAACGTAATATCTTTCGACAATAATTGACCGGGAAACTTGTCTGGCAGCTTCATATCCGGCTTCAGCTTCTTCCCAAGTTCTGATATCAATGGTGATCCCACGTCCATGATTGCCATCTAGTGGCTTGATAACGATGGGATAGCCGCCAACGAATTCAATTGCTTGTTCTAAATCGTCTAAGAAGTTGATTACTGTACCTCTGGGTACTGGCGCACCAGCAGCAGCGAGGATGCGTTTAGTGGCTTCTTTGTCGCAAGCTAGTTCTACACCCAGAATGCTGGTGTTATCAGTCATTGTCGCCTGCATCCGCTTCTGGTTCACGCCGTAGCCTAGCTGAATTAAAAAGCGGGCTTCCAGGGACATCCAGGGAATGCCTCTTTTTTCTGCTTCTTTGACGATCGCTTCGGTGGAAGGGCCTAAAGAAGCATCACGGGTGAAGTCTTTCAGGTCTTGGATATCTTGCTCTAATTCTGCCTTGGGATAACGGCCTCGATCGACGATACTCTGGCACAGCCGTACTGCGGCTCGTCCAGCGTAGCGTCCCGCTTCCTCATTCAGGTATTCGATTACTACTTGATAAATTCCGGGTGTGGCAGTTTCGCGGGTGCGACCAAAGCCGACATGCATACCAGCTAATTCTTGGAGTTCTAAGGCTACGTGTTCCACTATGTGGCCAATCATAGTGCCTTCTTTGACTCGCATTAGAAAACCACCACGACAGCCAGGCGAACAATAGTGGCCCTCCAGACTTGGCAGCGCCTCAACTAATCCTTCATAAAAGCCAGGGATTTCATTCGAGGGCGTCTCGCCAAGGGTTTCTAAATCGAGGCGCATGACGATCAGTTTGTGGCGTCGAATGCTCCAATAGTTTGGGCCGCGTAAGGTCTGGATCTTGAGGATTCTCATGGGAATAGGTAGATGGAGATTCGGAACCAAAATTCTAGTTTCTTACTGGAATTGACCGCTAAACTGTTCGTTATAAACAGTTTTTTCTTTTTACATGGTATTCTTATCATTTTTCTACGGTAAGAAATAATAAATGTGCGGTCAACTCAGTGTAACCTCAGATACTCTATCCCGTCGAGCTGGAGATTCGGTGTACAGCAGGCAATACAGTCCGCTGGTACAAGTGGAAGCGATCGCCGTAGCTGAGGATATGGAGACGTAAATTATGTACTGTTAAGGGTTCATTAGCACCGACATGAGGTTCGTTGGTATGGGTCAGCTCAGTGGGATCAACAATGGTGACACTGCCTTTGCCCATAACTTGTAGCCAACCATCACGTTCAAACACTGCACAAGTATCTTCGTCAATGCCAATACCTAAGCGATCGGGATGAGCTGAGATCGCACTAATCAGTCGCCCCATCCGATTACGGTTATGAAAGTGTTGGTCAACGATTACTTCCGGAATAAATCCCAAACCCGTTGCCATATCCACTAGGGAACGATTGGGCGTCTCTCCACTACCGCCGCCAGCAATCATGTGATGCCCCATCACCGCCGCTCCTGCACTGGTGCCTGCTAACGTCAATTGCCCTGCTCTCACCCGCTGGCGAATAATTTCCATTGCTGGCGTATCTGCCAATACGCCACAAAGACGCAGCTGGTCTCCTCCTGTCAAAAATACCCCGCTACAGGCTTCTAAGGATGCTTTGATCTGGGAGGCTTCACACTGTTCTCGTTCGCGGATGTCTAAAATCTCTACCTTCTGGGCACCCATTTCTTCAAAAATGCGAATATACCGACCACCAATGATGGCGGGTTCGCGAGAGGCAGATGGAATAATTGTAATATAAGCCTTACTAGCGCCAGCACGTCCAAAAAAAGTTCGTAGGATTTCGCGCCCATGAACTTTATCTTCTGCACCTCCGATAACCAGAACGGCGGTTTTAGTTGCTTGGGGTGTCCTCATTTCTAGCGATTTAGCTTGTAATTGCGGCATTTTGGTTCTCCTGTCAACAACTTCAGGTGAATTTAACAAGGTTCAGTTGCCTGATGATTTTTGCGCTTTGCTTCTTCGAGAGGACACTTTTTGGAAGTTTGGAACTGGGGAAAGCCACTCTCCAAATTCTCGCTTAACGCTCGCGTTGCCTCAGTCTAAACGTGTTTGTTCACATTCCTCAAAGCCAGCGCCTTGTTTTTCACCTGTCCACTTGTAGCAGGGCAAAATAGTCTTTAAGTGGCTATATTCCCCCTTTAGGATTGGGGAAGAGCAATTAAGACTACGCTTTTTTCTGAGGCTGGCTCGATGCATCCTGGAAGTTGTTAACTTGATATGATTATTAATTTAAATGTAGTTGTGACAACATTTAAACATAAATTAAGTAATTAGAAAAACTTTTGATCCCATCTAAAATCCAGGAGGTCTGGTAGTTTTAGATACTATTGATAAAGTTTAACTGGAGTTTAACCCGACCTTGGCTTGCTGGTGTTTGCTAGACATTCAAATTTAAGATTAGTGTCCTCGAATACGAATAACTGTGCGCTTTGATATAGTTACGCTTTTTCCTGACTGTTTTAACTCTGTTCTCAATTCTGGGCTGCTGGGTAAAGCCTTAGCCAAACAGATTGCCGAAGTGCATCTGATTAATCCACGGGACTTTACCACTGACAAGCACCGAAAAGTAGATGATGAACCCTACGGCGGCGGTGTTGGGATGCTAATGAAGCCAGAACCTATTTTTACCGCTGTAGAGTCGCTGCCGATTCTACCCCGAAGAGAAGTAATTTTGATGAGTCCACAGGGTCAAACAATCAATCAACCTCTTTTGAAAGAATTGGTGACAAATTATGACCAGTTAGTAGTTATTTGTGGACATTACGAAGGAGTGGATGAGAGGGTGCTACATTTGGTAACTCGTGAAGTATCCTTGGGCGATTTTATTCTGACTGGTGGGGAAATTCCAGCAATGGCTTTGATTAATGGCGTCGTGCGGCTGCTCCCAGGAACCGTGGCCAAAACTGAGTCCCTCATAGCAGAAAGTTTTGAAGAAGGGTTATTGGACTATCCCCAATATACTCGTCCTGCCGATTTTCGCGGTTTAAAAGTGCCTGATGTCTTGCTCAGTGGGAATCACGCCGCGATCGCAAAGTGGCGTTATGAACAACAAATTCAAAAAACCCGCGATCGCCGCCCCGATCTCTTGGAGAAATTGCAGCAGGGGGAGCAGGGGGAGCAGGGGAAGCAGGGGAGCAGGGGAGCAGGGAGAGAATAATAATTTCTAACTCTTGACCAATGACTAATAACTAATGACAAATGACTAAAATTCGTATTGGTAACGGCTACGATATTCACCAACTGGTGAGCGATCGCGCTTTGATTTTAGGTGGAATTAAAATTCCCCATGAACTCGGTTTATTGGGGCACAGTGACGCTGATGTGTTAACGCACGCGATTATGGATGCCATGCTTGGGGCATTATCTTTAGGGGATATTGGTCATTATTTTCCGCCTAGCGATCCTAAATGGGCGGGAGCAGATAGTTTAGTACTATTAAATCAAGTACATCAACTGATTCGCGATCGAGGCTGGCAGGTGGGAAATATTGACTCGGTGATAGTAGCAGAACGCCCAAAATTAAAACCACATATTCACAACATGCGCGACAAACTAGCGGCTGTTTTAGAATTAGAACCAAACCAAATTGGCATCAAAGCTACCACTAACGAAAAATTAGGCCCAGTTGGACGTGAAGAAGGTATATGTGCTTATGCTGTTGTCTTACTAGTTGTTTCAGAGTAACTTTTGTTTTAGTCTCTGATCGAGATATTGAAGACTGATTAAGATGGAAATAAATTTGGAATTATGAAATTTTTTAGACAAATTTTTCTGGCAATTAAATATTTTTGGTTGCCAATAATTTTGACTTCAGCAACAGCATTTACACTTACCGCTTGCAACCCCACTAACTTTAAAAGTGCCGCTGCTCAAATGCCGCAATTGGTAAGTGCCATTCTCAGCGATCCCAAAACTTTCAACTACCCTTTGAGTCAGGAATCTCCGAATGTTTTTCCTCTGATTTATGAAGGGTTAACTACTGAAAACCCCATAACTGGCAAAATAGAGCCTTCTTTAGCAGAATCTTGGGAAATTTCTGATGACAAATTACGATTTGTTTTTACCTTACGTAAGGAATTGAAATGGTCTGATGGAGAACCTTTAACAGCAGATGATGTAATATTTACCTTCAACCAAATTTACCTGAACGAAGCGATTCCCGCAGATGCTAGAGATGTGCTACGGATTGGTGAAAGTCGGGCTTTGCCAAAGGTACGAAAAATTGATGCTCTACGAATTGAATTCACAACTCCAGAACCGTTTGCACCGTTCTTAGGAACTCTAGGACTGCCAATTTTACCTGCCCATACTCTAGAACCATTTGTCAAGACAAAAGACCAAGAGGGTAAGCCAATATTTTTGTCAAAGTGGGGCGTTGATACTCCTCCAGATCAAATTATCGTCAACGGCCCTTACAAGCTAGAGCGCTACGACACAAGTCAGCGTGTAGTCTTCAGGCGCAACCCTTACTACTGGCGCAAAGGGCCGAAAGGAGAACCCCAACCTTATATTGAACGGATTGTGTGGCAAATTGTGGAATCGACAGATACATCCTTGCTGCAATTTCGTTCGGGCGGATTAGATACTGTGGGAGTCTCACCAGATTATTTTTCTTTGCTAAAGGTGCAAGAAGATCAGGGAAATTTCAAAATTTTCAATGGTGGCCCAGCAACTGGTACAACGTTTATTTTATTCAATTTAAATAAAGGTAAAAGGGATGGAAAACCGCTGGTTGATCCAGTTAAATCGCGTTGGTTCAATACTGTAGAGTTTCGACAGGCAGTAGCCTATGCAATTGACCGACAAACAATGATTAACAACACTTTTCGTGGCTTAGGTAAACCACAAAATTCTCCAATTTCTGTGCAAAGCCCTTATTATTTGTCGCCAGAAGAAGGCCTTAAAGTTTATAACTACAATATAGAAAAGGCGAAGGAACTGCTACTAAAAGCAGGATTCAAATATAACAACAACCAACTAATTGATGATCGAGGAAACCGCGTTCGCTTCTCGTTACTCACCAATGCTGGTAACAAAATCCGTGAAGCAATTGGATCGCAAATTAAACAAGACCTGAGTAAAATTGGTATTCAAGTCGATTTCACTCCTCTAGCGTGGAATACTTACACAGATAAGCTGTCAAATTCATTAGACTGGGAAGTTTCTATGCTGGGTCTGACTGGTGGTTTAGAACCAAATGATGGGGCTAATGTCTGGTCTCCCGAAGGTGGATTACACATGTTTAATCAGAAACCCCAAGCTGGACAAAAGCCATTGCAAGGTTGGGAAGTGGCTCCTTGGGAAGCAGAAATTGCTAGGTTATACATTCAAGGAGCAAGGGAATTAGATCCAGTGAAGCGGAAAGAAATTTATGCCCAAACCCAAAAGATTACCCAAGAAAATTTACCGTTTATTTATCTAGTTAATGCTTTATCAATGTCAGCAGTGCGTAATCGCTTTGAAGGCATCCAATACTCTGCACTTGGTGGCGCATTCTGGAACATTCATGAAATTAAAATCACGGATTAATCATGGGGCATTATAGAGTATTGGGAATTAGTTATTGCACTACTGAAGAAATGACAAAGAACAAAGGGCTAATTACCAATGACTGATGAAAAAACTTTGCGATCGCTACTCGTTGCGGTTGCTAATGGTAAAGTTACGCCAGATACGGCATTAGGCTCACTCAAAGACTTAACTTATGAATCTGTAGGTGAATTTGCCAAAATTGACCATCATCGCCTACTCAGAACTGGCTTCCCAGAGGTGATTTGGGGCCCTGGTAAGACTCCAGACCAAATTGCTCAAATTATCGAAGTGATGCGCCTCCGCAACCCGGTGGTGATGGCAACTCGCATTGAACCAGCAGTTTATACCGCACTGCAATCAAAAGTTAGTGGTTTGCGATATTACGAATCGGCGCGAATTTGTGCGATCGCTCCCCCTACCATCGAACCACAATTCCAGGGTGAAATTGGCATTCTTTCTGCTGGTACCGCCGATTTACCCGTTGCTGAAGAAGCTGCTGTCACTGCTGAACTTTCTGGTTTTAAGGTACAGCGTCTCTGGGATGTTGGCGTTGCTGGGATTCACCGCTTATTAAGTAACCGCCACCTGATTGAGTCAGCATCAGTGTTGATTGTCGTGGCGGGGATGGAAGGCGCTTTACCCAGCGTTGTTGCAGGTTTAGCGAGTTGTCCTGTGATTGCCGTACCCACCAGCATTGGTTATGGCGCAAGTTTTGGCGGTTTAGCACCTTTATTGACAATGCTTAACTCTTGTGCTGCGGGAGTAGGTGTAGTAAATATCGATAATGGTTTTGGTGCAGCAGTTTTGGCGGGACAGATTTTGCGGACTGCCGAGAAATTGCGGTTGGCATCGGCTACATCTTGAGTTAAGACATTGAAGTTACATCCAATATTTCAGTAAATATCAGTAATTAATGTAAATAATAAACTGATGCTGAAATTTGCCACCCTTAACTTCTTAATCACAAAAGATGAGCAATTACAGCGATTTGACATCTCAGTTTCTTTGGCATTTGCCTGTAAATTGGACAGCCCTAGCACAAACAATCACCGATCCAAACGTTATGGGTCAGATGCAAAAAGCTTGGAGCCACTTTATACAAACAGGTCAAGTATGGGCATTGTTGATTGGTTTAGTCATTGGCTATATGATTCGGAATCTAACTAGCTACGGTTAAATTTAAAAGTTAGGAGTTGAAAGTGAGGAGTGAGAAGTTAGGAGTCAAAAACTCATAATTCCTCACTCTTAACTCTTAACTATCGCCCACCTTTTCATAATTTATGACCAAAAAAGAAACTTGGAGCCAGCGATTTGAATCAGCGTTGCACCCAGCGATCGCTCGTTTTAATGCCAGTATAAGTTTTGATATTGAATTAATCGAATACGATCTTACTGGTTCTCAAGCTCATGCCAAAATGCTTGCTCACACGGGCATCATCTCCCCAGAAGAAGGAGAGCAACTAGTTGCAGGTTTAGAACAAATTCGCCAAGAGTACCGCCAGAGAAAATTTCAGCCTGGTGTCGATGCTGAAGATGTGCATTTTGCAGTTGAACGCCGACTGACAGAAATTGTTGGCGATGTAGGTAAAAAGGTGCATACAGCGCGATCGCGTAATGACCAAGTTGGTACTGATACCAGACTCTACCTCCGCGACCAAATCCAACAAATCAAAAGCGAATTGCGAGAATTTCAAGGTGTTTTACTAGATATAGCCGAAAAGCACGTTGAAACTCTAATTCCTGGTTATACCCACCTCCAACGCGCCCAACCCGTGAGTTTAGCTCATCACCTCTTGGCATACTTTCAAATGGCGCAACGTGACTGGGAACGCTTGGGAGATGTTTCTCGCCGTGTGAATATTTCACCTTTGGGATGTGGTGCTTTAGCAGGAACTACTTTCCCTATCGATCGCCACTACACAGCCAAACTATTGAATTTTGACGATATTTATGCTAACAGCCTCGATGGAGTGAGCGATCGCGATTTTGCGATCGAATTTTTGTGTGCTGCTAGCTTGATTATGGTTCACCTCAGCCGCCTTGCAGAAGAAGTCATTCTTTGGTCATCTGAAGAATTTCGCTTTGTCACCCTGAAAGATAGTTGTGCTACAGGTTCCAGTATCATGCCCCAAAAGAAAAATCCCGATGTCCCAGAATTGGTGCGGGGGAAAACGGGACGTGTATTCGGTCATCTCCAGGCGATGTTAGTCATTATGAAGGGGCTACCCCTGGCATATAACAAAGACTTACAAGAAGATAAAGAAGGTCTATTTGATAGCGTTAATACAGTCAAAGCGTCTCTAGAAGCGATGACGATTTTGCTCAGGGAAGGCTTAGAATTTCGTACCCAGCGGTTAGCAGAAGCTGTGGCGGAAGATTTTTCTAATGCTACCGATGTCGCAGATTATCTAGCCGCACGTGGCGTTCCTTTTCGGGAAGCTTACAACCTTGTGGGTAAGGTGGTAAAAACTAGTATTGCCGCAGGTAAACTCTTAAAAGATTTGAAATTGGAAGAGTGGCAACAACTACATCCGGCATTTGCAGCAGATATTTATGAGGCAATATCCCCTCGTCAAGTAGTGGCAGCCCGCAACAGTCACGGAGGTACTGGCTTTGTACAGGTAAACAAAGCACTCATAGCCGCCCGCGCTGAAATTGCTCAATAGAGGGACTGGGGAAAAGGAGACAAGGGGAGTTTTGGAATAAATCTCTCCCTTGTTTCCCTTATCTTTTCTCTATGCCCAATGCCCCAATCCCCAAAATAAATAAGGGCGTACAAATAAATGTGCGCCCTAAAAGATAAATAATCTAAATAAAAAGGCTTTAAGCAGAGAGCTTAGTCAGTGTCAGCTGCTGTTGCTGCGCCTTCTTCTTCTTCACTCTTCGGTGGTCTTTGTTGGAACCTTCTCTGCATTCTTCCTGTCGTAGTTCGTTTACGAAACTTTCTGGCATACGCCTGGTTACGTAGCGCCTTTTCTTTTTTCGGGTTACGGCGCTTGGCCATGTTCACCTCATTAATAAACAACAAAAAAGTAGCAACTAGGCATCACGTAGGCAATATTAGCTACCAATGTTATTGATATACTTTTAACCTAGTGCAGCAATAAATACGCTTTAAACAGTGTACTAGTCTATCGCATTATACCTAACTTTGTCAATAAAAATTATGAATTTTCCCTGCTAGCAAGATGAAAAATTTCTTTTCTGAGATTCTAATCTATTAAATAGATTGGAAATTAGCTCATTAGTTGTTGTTCTTGAAACAAACCGATATTATTAAGAAATAATTCAGAAGGCATAGGTGGGTTTCAGTATAGAGTCTAAATATTTGATTTAGCTATCTTTAATTAATTGTAGGTTTTAAACCCGACTTAATTGCCTCTTATAAATTCAGAATTCATAATTTTGGATTTCGACTTATTATTCATATTATTTCTTTTAATGTGTTCTAAAAATCTATTAGTAACAGCTAGTTTCAACAGCACTAATGCTAGCTATCAACTGAAAATTTACCTGATTCAAGAAATATTATGTATATATAAACACAGTGCTTCTCTTGAAACTTGATGTTAGAATTGATAGTATTCTACGTAAATCGTGAGAATAAAATCTCAAGCCACAAACATTTTTGTATAAAACAAAACTCAGCAAAAATTTTATTAGTTGAGTCTATGTTAAGTGGTAGGGAACTATAGAATACAACACATAAATTTTGAAGATTGAACGTTATTGCTTTTTTTCCGGAAGCTGTAGAGTCCACACGTAGCTTATGGCGTATTGGACAAACAGTATTGGGTATAATATTTCGTCATCCCATTACTGGCACTAGTATCATCCCAATTTTACCCGATGGTCGGATTGTACTAATCCGGCGGCGCGACAATGGTCTTTGGTCATTGCCTGGAGGGATTGTGGATTGGGGAGAAGATATTCCCAATACAGTTCGTCGGGAATTGATGGAGGAAACCGGGCTAGAATTGGTGAAAATTAACCGTTTGGTAGGAGTTTACTCTGCACCAGACCGCGATCCCAGAATCCATTCAATTTGTATTGTGGTTGAAGCCGAAGTGTATGGGACAATGGAGATTCAAGACACTTTAGAAGTTATGGAAATCCAAGCTTTCTCTCCCAGTTTACTACCTTCAGAAAAGATGTCTCACGACCATACTCGGCAGTTGCAAGACTACTTGAATGGCTTGACAACACTGGCATAACAATATTTTTTTCATTAGTCATTAGTTATTTGTCAGATGCTAATGACTAATGACTATTTATTATGGTGCTTCAAGTTAACTACTAAATAAAATGGATACACTATTCCGTAACTCCCGGAGAAAGCTCTCGCAAGGGCTACTTTTCTGGCGTGAAGTCGGTGAAAAAACTCCTATAATTTTTTTACATGGTGCTTGGAATGAGAGCAGTCAATGGTTATCTGTGATGGAATCCCTTGCACAAGATTTTCATTGTTTTGCACCTGATTTGTTAGGATTTGGCGAATCAGAAAATCCCAATATCCACCATTCGATAGATTTACAAGTTGAATGTTTAGCTGAATTTTTGCAAGCTGTGAAGCTAGAAAAAGTATATTTAGTGGGGCATTCTCTTGGGGGTTGGATTGCTGCTAGCTATGCTTTAAAGTATCCAGAGAAAGTTGATGGTGTAGTACTGCTAGCACCAGAGGGCGTGGAGATAGCAGGACAAGAAGAATATTGCCAGAAGATGCGGCGATTATTGAATTATCCACCACTAGTAGTTAAATTGTTGCGATCGCTAACTCCCTTGACTAAAATCCTGGGTTGGCATGAAAAAATTGCGCAAGACTTGCAGTTGCGTCAAGCGCTACTGCCGTATCCCATAGGTTGCCAGTTACTTTTCAAACGGCGACAAGTAGAAATTGAGGCGGAATTACTGCAAAAGCAGCTTTACATGATAGATGTCCCAGTTTTTATTTTACAAGGTGGCCAAGATACCCCAGATGCTTTAGCCAGAAGCCGTGTTTATGCTCAACTGATGCCGAAAGTGGAGTTGAAAATGATTGGCCATGCCGGAAATGACTTACCAGAATCTTGTGCTGAGGTTGTGGCGATAGATATTCGGGAGTTTATTCAAGGGAATTAATTGGGCATAGGGCATTGGTAATTGGAGAAATGCGAGTTACGCATTTTAAAAAAGCGATAATTTGGTCTATGCTTTTTTGCTTATTAACGTGGTACGACTGGACGAAAGAACAAAACGCATATACGTTTTGATTGGGGACACAATACAAATAGAGATATATCCTAACGGTGAGGTAAGATTTCCATGACTAAACCTAATTATCAAGCCATGTCAGATGATGAATTAAGAGATTGGGTCAGATAAGCTAAAACACATCTAATTTGCAGATGAAAATTTTCTCAATATCTTGTGGGGTGGGCATCTTGCCATTGATGTCAAGTTAAGCTCAAACTTACTATGTCAATAAGCATTTAGGCTTAAAAATTCGGTTTTCAAGGGACAAAAAACGAACTTTTTCAGGTACTATTAATGCTTTGTTTATTAGCATCACTCCCAGCTTGTGTATAGAAGTCAGAAAAAGTTCACCTTTATACTTCGTTCCTAACAAAACCTATCGTTGACAAATGGGTTTTAATCTTAAGTTGACACCAATGGCATCTTGCCCGCCCTGATTATGCAACTTGAATGCTGATTAGCTTATCACCCACAGGACACCGAGGCATTCCATATTTTAATAGACAGGTTAGACCAGCGACCAACAGTAATCACTCGCACTGATGAATAATTTGAAATTGAGTTGCAACGGCGTATTAGCCAAGCTAGTTGAAGTAAATTAAAATTAACGAAAAACCACCAGCTTTCACACTGGTGGTTTAGTAGTAATTAAAACTTATTTCTAGGAAATAAAACACTTACAGATTTTGCTAATTTTTATTATTTCCGAATCCAAAATCTGTCGGTTCAAGTGTAGCGGGGGTTTCTAACAACTTTTCCATATTCTCTTGATGCTGTCTAAGAAGCTCCAATTGATAATCTCTCAATATTTGGTTTTGCTTGTATCTAACAGCGAGATTACAGATTTCAATTTCTTGAGGTGTTAATGATCTTAACTGATATACTCTGTTACACTCATTAATCACGTCGTCATAGTAGTCATATTGGTCTGCTTTTGCTCCTTGTACACCCATAGTCATAGATATAGCAGTTCCCGCTAATAAAGCGATGCAGCCTCTTTTCACTAATTTAGACATATACAAGTCCTCCGAAAGTATACCCCAATATAGAGTTCGAGAATTTAGCTATAATTAATACTACGAAATGTTACAAGTTTATATGTATGATTACAAAGAGCAGAAACACAATTTCCGAAAAATTAATTATAGATAGTAATAATCAAAACTCTACCTCTTTAATAGAGGATATACCATAATACCGTAGTATTGTCAAATCCATACGTTAACTCATTACTATTTCGCGTATTCCCCAAAAAATTAAATTTGGTTCAATAATTAAACGTGCTGCTATTTCTGGAAATTGGGTTTGCAGTAGGTTTAATAATAAAGTGCGATCGCCCCCTTTAATCGCAACTTTTCCATCAGGAAATAAATCCTCCCACGCCTCAATAAAATCTTTAATTCCAGCTAATACTGTGTAAATTACTCCGCTTTGAATTGCTTCTTTAGTATTGAGAGCAAAACGTGCTGGTAGAGACGGAAAAGTTTGCATTTCCACAAATGGTAATTGTCCTGTTTGTTGACCTAGAGTTGTAAATTGCAAACCTAAGCCTGGCAAAATTGCACCTCCAACTAGACACTCATTAGCATCCGCAGCCGTGAAAGTTAGCGCTGTTCCAGTATCAATTACCATCATCGGAAAACCCCAAGTTTTCCCCGCACCCCACAAAGCTAAAGCGCGGTCAATTCCCAGTGTGGGATACACGCCTTTTAGTGGTATTTGCTCTAAGCTAATAATGCGAACATTTGGGTAAGTTTGCCAAATAGCAGTTTGGCTGGGAACTACCGAGGCGAGGAGAAGAGGGCACGGGGGCAGAGAGACAAAAGCGCAAAGGGGTGGAATATTTGTGAGAAAATTACTTTGTTGATGGGGTGGAGAAATTGCTAGTAATAAATCATCTAGGGTTTGACATTCAGCTAGATGTTGTATGACAGACTCAGGGAAATAGTCGGTATCCCAAGCTGAGTAAAGTGTCTCGCCAATAAACAATGCCCAATGCAGCCGAGAATTCCCAATTTCTAAGGCTAGCCAAATTTCCTCTCTGTGCCTCTGTGGTTTCACACTTTTGATTTTTTTAAGTAAACTATAGATTTTTTAATAAAAATTAACATTCAAGCCGTGTCACAATAAAAGAAGAGGAACAAATACTCATTGTGTCAAGGAGGGAGTTATGGTGGCACTCACCGAGAAAACTGAAAAACGGCTCACCATACAGACTGTAGAGATTGCTCAAGAGACGACGGCTATTCGCTCTTTGGATTGGGATCGCGATCGCTTCGATATTGAGTTTGGTCTGCAAAACGGTACTACTTATAACTCGTTTCTCATCCGTGGAGAGCAGACTGCTTTAGTTGATACCTCCCACGAAAAGTTTCGTCAACTATACTTTGATACGCTCACCGGATTAATCAACCCAACAGAGATTGATTATTTAATTATCAGCCACACTGAACCAGACCATAGCGGCTTAGTTAAAGATTTGCTGCAAATGGCTCCAGAAATAACCGTTGTCGGTTCTAAAGTGGCGATTCAGTTTCTTGAAGATTTAGTACATCAGCCATTTAAACGGCGGATTGTGAAAAATGGCGATCGCTTAGATTTGGGCAATGGCCATGAATTTGAATTCGTGATTGCTCCAAATTTACATTGGCCGGATACCATTTTCAGTTTCGACCACAAAACCAAAGTTCTCTACACCTGCGATGCCTTTGGGCTGCACTATTGCTCAGATAGCACCTTTGATGAAAACTTAGCAGCGATCGAAGAAGACTTTCATTACTACTACGATTGCTTGATGGGGCCGAATGCCCGATCAGTTCTGTCTGCCCTGAAGCGGATGGCAGAACTGAAAACCATCGACATGATTGCCACAGGACACGGGCCATTATTATCTCACAATGTTGAAGAACTAGTTGGACGTTATCGCACTTGGAGCCAAAGCCAAACCAAGGCAGAAACGGCAGTTGGAATATTTTACGTTTCCGAATACGGATATAGCGATCGCCTCGCCCAAGCAATTGCCAACGGTATCGGTAAAACCGGTGTCGCAGTGGAAATTGTCGATTTGGGATCTGAAGTAGATTTACAAGAACTGCGGGAACTAGTTGGCCGCTGTGCTGGACTAATCGTTGGATTACCTCCGGCTTCTGGTGCTTCTAGTATCCAAGCTGCACTCAGCACAGTTTTAGGAGCTGCCAAAGAAAAGCAAGCTATCGGCGTCTTTGAAACCGGTGGTGGCGATGATGAGCCAATAGATCCTTTGCTGAGTAAATTTCGCAATTTGGGTTTGACAACAGTTTTTCCAGCGATTCGGATTAAACAAACGCCCACAGAAAATACCTACAAGTTGTGTGAAGAAGCGGGTACAGACTTAGCTCAATGGGTAACACGCGATCGCACTATCAAAGCCATGAAATCCCTTGGTGCTGACTTAGATAAAGCATTAGGTAGAATTAGCGGCGGATTATATATTATTACTGCCAAAAAAGGCGATGTATCAAGTGCGATGCTAGCCTCTTGGGTTGCTCAAGCTAGCTTCAAACCATTGGGATTCTCCATTGCAGTCGCCAAAGATCGGGCAATTGAATCACTCATGCAAGTAGGCGATCGCTTTGTTCTCAATGTCTTAGAAGAAGGCAATTTCCAACCATTAATGAAACACTTTTTGAAACGGTTCGCCCCTGGTGCTGATCGTTTTGAAGGTGTGAGAACTCAGCCAGCCGAAAACGGTGCGCCCATACTCAACGACGCCCTCGCTTACATGGAGTGCGAAGTCATCAGCAGAATGGATTGCGGCGACCATTGGGCAGTATACAGCACAGTCTACGCGGGACGGGTTTCTAAACCAGAAAGTTTGACTGCTGTGCATCACCGTAAAGTTGGCAACCATTACTAAAAAGTTAAGAGTTAGGAGTTAGGAGTTAGGAGTTGTAGAGGCGAGTTTAACAAAAAATATCGTCTGTACAACGGAAGTTAAAAGATTTAGATTAACGACTTTCTTCAACTCAGAACTCAGAACTCCTAACTCAGAATTCAGAACTCCTAACTCTTAACTCCTAACTCTTGTTTTACCTATGTCAAAAAATAAACCCCGTGACGTTCAAGTTTTTCCCATTGCTACAGATACAAGAATACTGCGATCGCGCAGTTGGTCAAGGCTGAGATTTGAAATTGAATATGCTCTTGCTAAGGGTACAACTGCTAATTCTTATTTAATCGAAAGTGAGAAAACCGCCATCATCGATCCTCCAGGGGAAACGTTTACGCAAATTTATTTAGAAGCTTTACAGCAGCGTTTCCATTTTGAAGATTTAGATTATGTAATTTTGGGACACGTAAATCCTAACCGGGCTGCAACTTTAAAAGCTTTGTTAGAAATTGCCCCGCAAATCACCTTTGTGTGTTCTAATCCAGGGGCGATAAATTTACGTGCGGCGCTGGAAAATCCAGACTTGCAAATTCTCGTGATGCGGGGCGAAGAAACTCTAGATTTGGGTAATGGGCATAATTTACAATTTATTCCCATCCCCAATCCCCGCTATGCAGATCAACTCAGCACCTACGATCCACAAACAGAAATTCTGTACACAGATAAGTTATTTGGGGCGCACGTTTGCGGAGATCAGGTATTTGATGAAGGCTGGGAAGTATATAACGAGGATCGGCGCTATTATTTTGATTGCCTCATGGCTCCTCACGCCCGTCAAGTTGAAACAGCGCTGGATAAACTTGTCGATTTTCCTGTACGAATGTATGCCAATGGACACGGGCCTTTGGTGCGCTATGGCTTAATCGAACTGACCAAAGCTTATCGGGAGTGGAGTCAACAACAAACTTCTGCTGACTTGACAGTAGCGTTAATTTATGCATCAGCTTATGGGAATACGGCAACCTTAGCCCAAGCGATCGCTCGTGGGATTACAAAAGCTGGCGTCGCTGTAGAATCCATTAACTGCGAATTTACTGAACCAGAAGAAATCCGGGCGGCTGTGGAAAAAGCAGGTGGTTTCATCATTGGTTCTCCTACCCTTGGTGGTCATGCACCGACACCTGTACAAACAGCTCTAGGAATTGTGTTATCCACCGCTACTAATAATAAACTTGCTGGTGCTTTTGGTTCCTTTGGCTGGAGTGGGGAAGCGGTTGATTTAATTGAGAGTAAATTAAAAGATGCTGGCTATCGATTTGGTTTTGATACTATCCGCGTCAAATTCAAACCCGACGATGCCACCTTACAATTGTGTGAAGAAGCTGGAACCGACTTTGCCCAAGCACTGAAGAAAGCGAGAAAAGTGCGATCGCAGAGTCTTCCTGCAACAACTGTAGAACAAGCAGTTGGTCGGATTGTGGGTTCTCTTTGTGTTCTTACAGCCAAAGAAGGCGATCGCTCTAGTGCTATGTTAGCTTCTTGGGTATCTCAAGCCAGCTTTAATCCACCTGGTTTAACCATCGCCGTCGCCAAAGACCGCGCAGTAGAAACACTTACCCATACAGGAAATAAATTTGTCCTCAATATTCTTAAAGAAGGGAATCATTTGGGATTGATGAAGCACTTCCTCAAACCTTTTGGGCCAGGACAAGACCGATTTGCTGATGTCGCCGCCCAAGAAACTGAAAGCGGTTCTCCCATACTTACGGATGCTCTAGCATATCTCGAATGTTCCGTACAAAACCGGATGGAATCTGGCGACCACTGGCTGGTTTATGCAACTGTCGAGAGTGGCAAATTGTTAGATACTGATGGCGTTACAGCCGTGCATCATCGCAAGTCGGCAACTCATTATTAATTGGGAATGGGGAATGGGGCATTGGGCATGGGGCATTGGGCATGGGGCATTGGTTATTAATTCTTCTCCCTCACTCTCTAATCCCCACTCTTCTTTAAAGAATTCAACTCTGGCGTTTTTATCTCGATACTTCGAGTTCCGAACTCGGTGTTTCGTGTTCTGAGCTAAAAAGTAGAAGCTTGGAGAGCGATCGCGTATCATCTTGTTTTCACACTCGACTTTAGAATGTAACTAGGACTTACGCAAAGTAGTTTCTAACTCTAAAAATAAAGCATCAGAGGCAAATATACTTAAAATAAGAAAATTTAATATGTCATTGCAAACGCAATAACGTTTACAAAAATGGGATGCTCCCAAAAAATATGCTCTCATGTAGTTTTATTATGTAGTTATTTTGAGGTGCTTCCCACAGTTACTTCATCGGTTCTGGTGGTAAACCAAGCTTGGCGCGAAATTCCTTATCGTATATTGCTTGCTCCCAATTTTTAGCAGATTTAACTTGCTCAGGAGTTAAGTTTTTTGCACCGCTGAGGTTGGCAACGCCAAGCTCATTGCCGAGGTCGGTAATGTCAAGCTGATAGGCAAGGTCAGCACCTTTCAGGTTGGCATTGTAGAAGTCAGCACCGCTGAGGTTGGCAAAGCTGAGGTTGGCACTCCTGAGGTTGGCACCCATAAGTAAGGCTCCGTTGAGGTTGGCATTGTAGATGTAGGCAAAGCTGAGGTTGGCATTGCTGAGGTCAGCATTACTGAGGTAAGCACCACTGAGGTTAGTCTTCTCAACGTTGATTCCCGATAAACTAAAATTTTCCTTTTTTAATCTTTCGAGCGCCAACACAACTACACCTGACTTTTCGCCTTGCCCGTCCTTCACTACTTGCCAAGCCTCAAAGATTGATTTTTCCCTACGTTCCCCAACTTCCAAGAGAAAAACCAACACAGCTATTAAAAAGCCAACCTTTTCTAATATCCGAAATACATCAGCCCCATCAACTAGGTTCGCTAAAGGTTCTACCAAGCGTCTTTCTATCCACAAAAATGGTGATTTAGCTACAACAATAAATTTATCTCGCCAACTTTTACGCGGTGGTGGGATATAACGTCCAGTTCGTCTGAGGTGAAGTATGTCTTCTTCTGAAGAAGGGCGGCGTTTCTTTGGTTTTGGTTTGAGATGCGATCGCCATTTTATCTTCAAAGTACCTTCCCCACAGCAATGACACTTAATTGCAGTATATTATTACTCTGCTGTACTTGTATTCACGTCTGCATAGCTAATCGGATATGATCTGGTCATGGAGTTCGAGTGGGATAAATCAAAAGCAGCCGCAAATTTGAAAAAGCACGGTGTCAGCTTTGAAGAAGCCAAAACTGTCTTTAGCAATTCTTTGGCAGTCATATTTGATGATAAAGCGCACTCTATAGATGAGCGGCGAGAAATCATTATTGGTCACTCTCAACAAAATCTCTTGCTGTTGATTTCTTTCACTGAACGTTCCAATGCCATCCGTATCATCAGTGCCCGTCTAGCTACTCGAAAGGAACGTGAAGATTATGAACGAAACACCTTTTGAAAAATCACAAAATTCTGACGACGAGCTTCAAGCTGAGTATCGCTTCGATTATCAAAAGGCAAAGCCCAATCGCTTTGCCGCCCGTAGTGGAACGCAACAATTAACAGTTGTAGTCTTAGATGAAGATGTGGCTCAGGTTTTCACGACACCAGAATCGGTTAATAAAGTGTTAAGGGCGTTAATTGAGTCAATGCCACAAGCAGCAAACGGTGAGACAGCATAATAATCTCGTTGCATCGGGCGATCGATTGGAAGCGGCGCCGCTGTTTGATGTAGTTATTCACAAAAAACATGACATGAGTGCCTAATGCACCGCTACATAATATAGTCCGTGGCTACTTACTAAAGCTGTAAATTTGCTGCGTCTCCAAGCGATCGCTAATTGATGAAGGCAATGTACCATCAGCAAATGTCTGCCGATCTAGTTGGACTTGTAAATTACTCAAAGGATCGCAACCAGAAGAAATCAGAAATTCTAGTTTTTGGATGTATGGCAAAGTTGCGAGGTTGTCCAGAATTTGGAAGATAGCTTGTATATAAGGATGACCACTCTGCTGATACCAGTCACAGCTAGCAACTTTTGCCTGATCAAAACCCAAGTGTACTGTTAGAGATGGCTCGTCAAATATAGCGATCGCCAAGGGACGCGCTTCTTCCTGCAACAATAGATCGTTAGTTTTCGCTAAGTGTCTCAGTTTTTCTAAGCGTTCATAACGTTCCGTCACAACTTCCGGGTCATCTTGCCAGTGGATTGCTACTGTCACCAGATAAGTCTGTAACAGCATGTGACCCAGCTTTTTCGCCTTTGTCGCTAGATAATAGGAATTGTAATCGGTTGCCTCAATCAACAATGGCACGCGATCGACTACTTCCAATCCATAACCTTTGACTCCAGCAATTTTGCGAGGATTATTGGTAATCAAGCGAATCTTTTTGATGCCCAAGTCCATGAGCATTTGTGCCCCCATCCCGTAGTCTCGCAAGTCAGCAGGAAATCCCAAACGCTCATTAGCTTCCACTGTATCCAGTCCCATATCCTGCAACGAGTAGGCTTTCAGCTTATTAATCAAGCCAATTCCCCGCCCTTCTTGACGCAGGTATACAACTACACCTTGACCAGCAGCCTCAATCATTTTTAGTGCAGCTTCAAGCTGCATCCGACAATCGCAGCGCAAAGACCCCAAAGCGTCACCAGTTAAGCATTCTGAGTGCATCCGCACCATCACAGGCTCATCTTTGAAGTTAGCTGGATCGCCCTTGACAATTGCAACGTGTTCTGTATTATCCAGAGTATGGCGATAGGCGTAAATTTCAAACTGACCGAATTGACTAGGCAGCTTGGTAATCACCTCACGATAAACTAAGCGATCGTGCTGTAAGCGATAACTTATTAAATCAGCAATACTAATAATTTTTAAATTGTGACGTTTAGCGTATTCAACTAACTGCTGCAACCGCGCCATTGAACCATCAGAGTTTTGAATTTCACAAATTACTCCCGCTGGGTATAGCCCTGCTAGTCTAGCTAAGTCCACAGCGGCTTCCGTATGTCCTGCGCGTTTGAGTACGCCTCCAGTCCTAGCGCGAATGGGAAAAATATGACCAGGACGGCGTAAATCGGTGGGTTTTGTGGCTGGGTTGAGAGTAACCTGGATAGTTCGGGCGCGGTCTTCTGCTGAGATGCCTGTGGTGACACCTAATTCTGGCCCGGCATCAATACTGACAGTGAAAGCAGTTTGGTTAGTATCTGTAATGTTGCTTACCATCAAGGGTAAGTCTAGCTCGTCTAGGCGATCGCCTGTCATTGCCAAACAAATTAGTCCTCTTGCTTCCACCGCCATGAAATTAATCATGTCGGGTGTGGCAAATTGGGCAGCACAAATTAAGTCGCCTTCATTTTCTCTATTTTCATCATCTACCACTACAATGACGCGACCAGCTTTTAGGTCTGCTAAAGCGGCATCAATCGAATCAAATTTAAAAACTTGGGTAGGATTAGGCTGTGACACAGAAAGATTTCCAGCTATAAACGTAAATTTTTTTAACAATTTCTTCTTTTAGATTGTAGCTCCTTTATAAGGCAGAGAAGTAGACTAGCAATGATTTGATAACGGGGCAAAAACTTTTGCCATTAAAAGTGGCGATAAAGTGCAGCGACATGAAATTAAGGATGAAGGGGATGAGGAAGAATAATAATCGTTTCTTTGCTCCCCTACCTCCTCAGAACAAAGTAGAGGGGTTTAAGACCTTTTGTGCGCTGTGCGTCTGGTCGCTGATATTGTTGATAGCTGAGAACGAATTAACCATTCATGGGATAAGGATTTCAGATCATGGGCAAATTTAGACGCGTACCCGTTGGGATTGTTGGCGCGTCGGGCTATGGCGGAGTGCAATTAGTGCGATTACTGATGGATCATCCAGAAGTTGAACTGGTTTATTTAGGAGGTGAAAGCAGTATCGGAAAATCCTTCGGGGATCTCTACCCGCATCTGGCTCATGCAACTAACCTGCTAATAGAAGCGGTAGAACCAGAAATAATTGCTCACCGCTGTGAAGTAGTTTTCCTTTCTTTACCAAATGGTCTGGCTTGTCAAATAGCACCCAAACTGTTGGAAAAAGGATGTAAAGTACTAGATTTGAGTGCAGACTATCGGTTCAGTGATTTGACAACTTATACAAATTGGTATGGTACAGAGAGAAGCGATCGCACAATTGCAGCGACAGCAGTTTATGGATTACCAGAACTTTATCGCGATCGCATTGCCGAAGCTCAACTCATTGGCTGTCCTGGTTCCTATCCCACTGCTAGTCTCCTTGCACTTTCGCCACTCTTAAAGCAAGGTTTAATTGTACCAGAAACAGCTATTATCGATGCCAAGTCAGGCACATCTAGCAGTGGACGACAGCCTCAAACCAACTTATTACTAGCTGAAGCAGACAACTCGATAGCAGCTTTCAACGTCGGTCGTCACCGTCATACCCCAGAAATTGAGCAAATTTGTAGTGACTTAGCTGGTCACGAACTCATGATTCAATTTACACCGCATCTTATCCCAATGGTACGCGGGATTTTGGCAACGGTATATGCCAAAATGAGCGATCCTGGTCTAGTGCGAGATGACTTAATCACAATTTTCTCAGCCTTCTACCGCAACTCTCCTTGGGTGAAAATCTGCGGTAGCGGCATTTACCCGCAAACCAAGTGGGCTAATGGCAGTAATCTTTGTTATATCGGTGTAGAAGTTGACCCGCGCACAAGTCGCGTAATTGTCATGTCAGCAATTGACAATCTAATTAAAGGACAGGCGGGCCAAGCTATTCAGTGTCTAAACCTGATGATGGGCTGGGATGAAACCTTGGGGTTGCCCAAACTTGGTTTTTATCCGTAAATCAGTTAGGAGTCAAAAGTGATGAATTATGAATTAAAAACTCTTAACTCCTAACTCCTAACTCCTAACTTTTAACTTTTAACTCTACTTTGGCCCTAACCCCACAGCACCAGCATAAACGGCGCGATCGCCTAGTTCATCTTCAATTCGCAGCAAGCGATTATATTTTGCTACGCGTTCGCTGCGACAGAGGGAACCTGTTTTGATTTGACCGGCACGGGTTGCTACAGCTAAATCAGCGATCGTTGTATCTTCTGTTTCACCAGAACGATGGCTAATTACTGAACGGATACTATTGCGAGTTGCCAAATCAATCGTTTCCAAAGTTTCGGTAAGAGAACCAATTTGATTGAGTTTAATCAAAATGGCATTAGCGGCTTTTTCTTGGATACCTCTTTGCAAGCGAGTAGCGTTGGTAACAAACAAATCATCCCCTACCAATTGCACCCGCGAACCTAACTTCTGGGTAAGTAATTGCCAACTTTGCCAATCTTCTTCGTGCAAGCCATCCTCAATTGACACAATTGGGTATTGATCAACCAGTTGTCCTAAATAATCAATAAACTCAGCCGGAGCATGAGGTTTACCATCGTAAACATACTGACCATTCTTGTAAAATTCACTAGCCGCCACATCCAACGCCAAAGCTACTTGTTCCCCTGGTTTATAACCAGCTTTCTTAATGGCAGCAACCAGCAATTCTAAAGCCACCTGGTTAGATTCTAGGTTAGGGGCAAAGCCGCCTTCATCGCCCACACCAGTAAGCAAACCCTTCTCATCTAATACTTGACTGAGGGTAGCAAACACCTCTGCACCCCAGCGCAATGCTTCTCGAAAGGAAGTTGCGCCAATTGGGACAATCATAAACTCTTGAAAATCCACGTTATTTGAAGCGTGTGCGCCACCGTTAATTACGTTCATCAACGGCACTGGGAGCAAATTCGCTAAAGGGCCACCCAAATAGCGATATAGAGGAATATCTAGAGATTCAGCACCAGCTTTGGCTGCTGCTAAGGAAACCCCCAAAATCGCATTCGCGCCCAAATTGGATTTGTTAGGAGAACCATCTATGGCGATCATCGTGCGGTCTAGGAGTTCTTGGTTGAGGGCATCCAAGCCTAGTAATTTTGGTGCAAGTGCTTCCTTGACATTTTGTACTGCCTTGAGTACGCCTTTGCCTCCATAACGGCTTTTATCGCCATCACGCAGTTCGTGGGCTTCAAAAGTGCCAGTCGAAGCACCACTGGGAACTTGTGCTAGTCCGACAACACCATTGGCTAAATGCACTTCGGCTTCAATTGTCGGTCTACCGCGAGAATCAAGAATTTCACGGGCTGCGATCGCCTCAATGGCAGTATCTAGAAATTTACTCATCTGTACTTTATCCTTTATTCGAGTGTGTTACGCATCCAGTCCAGTTGCCTAACCCAATCGCTAGCATAGGCGTTTAAGAGACTTTATTGGCTGAGATTAAAGAAGATTTCCATTAATGGAACAGGGATCAATGCCAAAATACCAAAAATGTCTAAGGGAATGTTTATCCTGTCCTTTGAATTCTTTCTCTGATGGCATTTTTACCTTAAGACTTTGAGCTAGGTAAAATGTTGGCAGAGAATAACACTAAATCAATTACAGAGAAAAGGTCAATATGCGATTACTACACACAATGCTGCGGGTGGGCAACCTTGAAGAGTCCTTAAAGTTCTACTGTGAAATTCTAGGAATGAAATTACTGCGCCGAAAAGATTATCCGGGAGGAGAATTTACCCTGGCTTTTGTTGGCTACGGCGACGAAAGCGACAACTCGGTGATCGAACTAACCTATAACTGGGGCGTGGAAAAGTACGAATTGGGTAATGCTTACGGTCACATTGCCCTTGGTGTTGATGATATTTACACTACGTGTGAAGAAATTCGCAATCAAGGTGGTAAGGTTGTACGCGAACCAGGGCCAATGAAACATGGTTCGACAGTAATTGCATTTGTAGAAGATCCTGACGGGTATAAACTAGAACTGATTCAACTAGGAACTCAAGGGTCAGCAGTCAAACAGGAATCGCAAGAGCAACTAGTGAGTCAGTAATTCGGATTTAGATCCCCGACTTCTTGAATAAATCGGGGATATGGGCAGCAAGTTTTGCTTAAGATATATCTTGAAAAGTTGAACTAGACGCGGGAGATTGACTTTTGCCACAGATTGACATTTCATGCCGGTAAACCCGAACGCGCGAGACTTTTCGATTTTTGCCTCCCCTTTTTCGGCGGGTTAAGTGATCTCCTCTGCGTAAATCTTATTAGTATTACCTCCATACTCTTGTTGATGAGCAACACTAATAGCGACNGCCGAATAGCCCGTCGTAGCGATCGCTCCAATAACACCATCTGGCAAAGTCCGTTCAGAACAGTGTTTTCGTTTTAAATTAGGAAATAGGTAATGAATTAAGCTATCACCAATTAGCAATGCAAAATTGCCACCGGAGATACACGCGGATATCCGCTGACAATGTTTGGATAATTAGGGACTGGGGACTGGGGACTTAATTTTCTTACCAATCCTTAAGTAATCAGACAGAATTAATTACACAAGTTTTTTCCTGTAACCTGTAACCTGTTCCCTATCTCCACCAATGAATTTAATTGTGTCCGACTACTTAATACCCAATTCCACTCCATAAACAACTAAAAATCAAAATTCCAAAATTCTAAAGATGCAACCTACAGATCCAAATAAATTTACTGATAAAGCCTGGGAAGCGATTGTTAAATCTCAGGATATAGTCCGTGCTTATCAACAACAGCAACTAGATGTTGAACATTTAATTATTGCTCTGTTAGAAGAACCAACTAGTCTAGCTATACGTATCCTGGCTCGATCTGAGGTAGATCCAATCCGCTTGCAGCAACAGCTAGAAGCTTTTACCCAACGACAGCCCAAAGTTGGTAAAAGCGATCAGCTTTACCTTAGTCGCAATTTAGATATTTTACTAGACCGAGCCGAGGAAGCTAGAGTCAGGATGAAAGATTCCTACATTTCCGTGGAACACATACTCTTAGCCTTTGCTGAAGACGATCGCATTGGACGAAAGATCCTCAAAGGCTTTAGTGCGGATGCACCTAAACTTGAAGCTACTATCAAAACGGTTCGCGGTAGTCAAAAGGTAACAGATCAAACCCCAGAATCCCGCTACGAAGCCTTACAAAAATTTGGTAGAGATTTGACAGAACAGGCAAAAGCTGGAAAACTCGACCCGGTGATTGGGCGGGATGATGAAATTCGGCGGGTAATTCAAGTCTTGTCTCGTCGTAGCAAAAATAACCCCGTACTAATTGGTGAACCGGGGGTAGGTAAGACTGCGATCGCCGAAGCTTTAGCACAGCGGATGGTAAATGGTGACGTTCCCGAATCTCTGAAAAACCGCAAATTGATCTCGTTAGATATCGGCAGTTTAATTGCTGGAGCAAAATTACGAGGTGAATTTGAAGAACGCCTAAAAGCAGTTCTCAAGGAAGTTACTGAATCTAACGGTGACATTGTTCTGTTTATTGACGAACTGCACACCGTAGTCGGCGCAGGTTCTACTCAACAAGGAGCAATGGATGCGGGAAATTTACTCAAACCAATGCTGGCGCGGGGAGAACTGCGTTGCATTGGCGCTACTACCCTAGACGAGTTCCGCAAACATATTGAGAAAGACGCTGCCCTAGAACGCCGCTTCCAGCAAGTATTTGTGGATCAGCCAAGTGTGGAAAATACTATTTCCATTCTGCGGGGATTGAAAGAACGCTATGAAGTCCATCACAACGTCAAAATTTCTGATTCGGCTTTGGTAGCAGCAGCCACTTTATCAGCACGTTATATTAGCGATCGCTTCCTACCAGATAAAGCTATTGATTTGGTGGATGAAGCAGCAGCACAATTGAAAATGGAGATTACCTCCAAACCAGCCGAATTGGAAACCATTGATCGCCGCCTCATGCAGTTAGAAATGGAAAAGCTGTCATTAGCTGGCGAAGAAAAGGGTACTCCTCAAACGAAAGAACGTTTAGAGCGCATTGAACAAGAAATCGCCAATTTAACGGAAAAACAGCAAATATTTAATGAGCAATGGCAAGGCGAAAAGCAGCTATTGGAGGCTATAAGTGCCTTAAAGAAAGAAGAAGATGCCCTACGAGTGCAAATTGAACAGGCGGAACGTGCTTATGACCTAAATAAAGCTGCCCAACTGAAGTATGGCAAATTAGAAGGAGTACAGCACGATCGCGAAGCCAAAGAAGCCAGCCTTTTAGAAATTCAAAACCAAGGTTCCACTTTACTTCGAGAACAAGTCACCGAAGCCGATATTGCCGAAATCGTCGCCAAGTGGACAGGAATTCCCGTAAATCGCCTGTTGGAATCGGAACGGCAAAAATTGCTGCAACTAGAAAGTCATTTGCATCAACGAGTCATTGGGCAAGAAGAGGCTGTCGAAGCAGTAGCTGCCGCAATTCGCCGCGCCCGTGCGGGAATGAAAGACCCCTCTCGTCCCATTGGTTCATTTTTGTTCATGGGTCCTACAGGTGTGGGCAAAACCGAACTCGCCCGTGCTTTAGCTCAGTTTCTCTTTGATTCTGATGATGCATTGGTGCGCTTAGATATGTCTGAGTATATGGAAAAACACTCAGTTTCTCGGTTAGTGGGAGCGCCTCCAGGATATGTAGGCTATGAAGAAGGCGGTCAACTTTCCGAGGCAATTCGTCGCCGTCCTTACTCAGTGGTGCTGTTGGATGAAGTGGAAAAAGCGCACCCCGATGTGTTCAATATTTTATTGCAGGTGTTGGATGATGGGAGAATTACTGATTCTCAGGGAAGAACGGTAGATTTTCGTAACAGCGTTATTGTGATGACCAGTAACATTGGTAGCGAACATATTTTGGATATATCTGGTGATGATTCCCAGTATGAAACGATGCGGAAGCGGGTAATGGAAGGTTTGCGATCGCATTTCCGCCCCGAATTTCTCAACCGCGTTGATGATATTATTCTCTTCCATACCCTCAGCCGCACGGAAATGCGGCAGATCATCCGCATCCAACTCAAACGGGTAGAAAATCTCCTCCGCGAGCAAAAAATCTTCTTTGAGATATCCCAATCTGCCTGCGATCACCTTGTCGAATCAGGCTATGACCCAGTTTACGGTGCGCGTCCACTCAAACGGGCAATTCAGCGAGAAGTAGAAAACCCCCTCGCCACCAAATTATTGGAAAATACTTTTATCTCTGGAGACACGATTATCATTGACAAAAATGAAAACGGTCTGTCTTTTAGCAAAAAAGTGCTTGTGAAGGTGTCAGTACCACAGATTGCTACATAGCACCTAGCGTCTCCCCTTCATTCAACGGGACGTACTCAAAGGGCTGTAGGGAGAAGACAAACTGGCTTGAATACACAAACAAAATCTAAGAATAATTGAGAGTTTGAAACCCACGGATGTGAGTAAACCCCGTATAGTTGGGGTTGCTAAACATCCTTGTAACATTAATGTAACTGCGTCTGGCATCTATGATGCTTAGTCGCTTCTGTCACACAGTACTAATTTTGCGTACCTTGTGGCAGAAGCTTGCTTGCCGTTAAACGTGGTAGTGGGATTTACGCCAAGGTGTAAGCTAAAACACATCTAATTTGCAGATGAAAATTTTCTCAATATCTTGTGGGGCGGACAAGATGTCATTGGTGTCAAGTTAAAGCCTCAGCCCAGATGTCAAGAGACCCTTTTAAGCGCTGTGGCAAACTAGCTTGTGTTGCTAACAACTTTGCTCATCTCCAGGAATGCGATCATCGTATTACTTACGGGTGCTGCGCGCAATCGCAAACTTTTAAGCGCGAATGCAATCTTGACGAACAAAGTGCTGACTAGGTAAAGGTGAAGTCTCTGGATAGACTGACATTGGTGGTGTCTTGAACGATAGCAATCAACTCACTGCCATAGTAAATTTCTGTGTCTAGAAGCAACGAACTGCCACTCCAATTTGAATAACCGAGAGAGTATTGACTAGAGTTCCCAATAGTTGCAATGTAATCAGCATAGGGGTTCCAGTCAGTAATGGTAGCGTAACCAAAATCTTGGTAAGAAACACCCCAAGAACCGCCAAGAACGAAAGTATCAGAACCAGAACCGCCAACCAGAGTGTCGTATTCTACGCCACTGATTCCATAGCCGTCAAGGCGGTCGTTGCCGTCTCCACCATAGAGGACATCATCGCCACTAGAACCATAAAGGTTGTCAGCCTCATAGCCACCATACAATACATCGTTTCCAGCAGTACCATAGATATAAGACATTTGAGTTTCTCCTGAGAATTTGTGTTTTTGATTGGTTATTTAGTAAACTAGTGTTCAGTCAGCGGTTATTGCTTATGCATAACAGCCAATTTCCTCTGCCCTAAAACGTTGGATATCTTTCCAATTTATTGGACAACAAGTATTTCATCCTGCGGAAAAATTAAAGTTTCTCTAGCTATGCCGCTCATTCGAGTTCACTCATCTTAAAACTAGAACCCTTGGACGTAACCCGATCTCAATTGAGTGATATAACTTCAAGACAACTTGCTATCCTGTTGATTGAATTATTCGTTGATACCCAAAAAACGTTTATAGATTGAGTCTGTCCTTTTTCCCCATTTAACTCAACCGAAGTTGACGAACTTAAGAACAAACTTAAAGACTTCTTAAATTTGATTTTCCTAAGCTAGACACAAGAATTATTTCAGCCACTGCCAAACTTAATTCCCCACTCTCTCTTCTTCCTTAAGTTCGGCAAAACTATCTTAATTTCAGCATCGATAGTTACAAAACTTAATATTAGTTTGTCAAAAAAATATAATTGAAGTTATAGCGAACATAAGAATAGCGATCACTTTCCAGGGAATTTGTGGATAGGGGTTGCAGATATAAGAATTTTTTAACCGCCCCTCCCCAAATTTTGATCGCCTTCACAACAGCTAAAATATTTTCTGTGTTCTGTCGAAACGCTTCAATATCAATCGCAGCAGTTAAGTTTCGATATCAGCGATCGCTCTATAGAACTGAAGAGAAAGGCGATCGCGTCTGGGAATTTGACAATATTTCACTCTGGTTTCAAGCAGCCAGAACCTTGCAACTACTATAAAACTCAGCAATTCGCGATCGCGGTTTTAATAACCAACCGTAAAATTACTTAATGTCGGTGCAAGAAGAAAGCAAGTAACATAAATTTAGCTGGATAAATTGGCTTCATTCAATCTTTTCTTTTAACTTTTACCTGATTTAGATTTGCAATAGTGCATCGCATCTGTGTTCCCTAGGATAATTATTTAACAAATCTTTTAAATGAGTTCAGCTTTTACAATCAAGGTTTGATTGAGCTGTAGATAGCTTTGTAGCTTTCGCAGCTTAAGTTATTTACTGCTGAATTGTGCCAGTTATCTTCTGTTTGCTGCTACATCTTAAAGATGTGCTACAGACGGTCATGCCAAACCATAAAAAAACATTTATAACCTCTGAGGTTCCCAATGAAATCACAACACAGGAGCCGTAGACGTGGTGTAATCCTAACGCCCCAAGGATTGCAGAAACTCCAAGATGCAAAATCTAAATCAGAACATTATGACAATTTCGATAAACATTATAGTCGTGAAGTCTTAGGCTTTCGCATGGGGTTAGACTCCGATACAGTGACAAAGGTATTTGCCTGTGAAATAGGGGTAGATCGGCAAACTCTAAAGTACTGTTTTCAAGCATTCAACCTACAACTAGAACCTCATGACTATCAGTTTTCCAATCAGGATATCAACCTACAGCAAAACTACACAAAAATTCAAAATCAAATTGATTGGGGAGAAGCACCAGATGTATCCCTTTTTTGCGGACGCACGGAAGAAGTGGCAACCCTGAAACACTGGATTGTAGCTGAATCTCCTACAAATGAGCCAATACCCTGTCGTCTGATTACGATATTGGGCATGAGTGGGATCGGCAAAACCTGGGTATCCGTGAAACTAGCTCAACAACTTCAGGATCGTTTTGAGTTCGTGATTTGGCGATCGCTCCTCCCTAATCTTCCAGTTAACGATCTCCTAACAGACCTGATTGCAGTCCTATCCAATGGAAAAGAAACCGATTTGCCAAAACCATTCAATCACAAAATTTCACAGTTGATTCATTATTTGCAACGTCATCGTTGTTTACTGGTTTTAGACGGTGCTGACAGAGTTATCCAAGAATGTGCCGCCCCAAAGATCGCCTGTCGAGACTGTATCTGGCTTCAGAACACAACCATCGGGGAGTACTGCGAGTTGTTTAGGAAAGTGGGAGAAGTTACCCATCAAAGTTGTTTAATCTTGACAAGTCGTGTCCAATTCCATGAGATTGCCTCGCTTGAAGGAAAGACACGACCTGTGCGAGTGTTCTGTCTCCAAGGATTACAGGTTACAGACATACAAGAACTTTTCAAAACAAAAGGAATCTTTAGAGGAACACCAGAGAACTGGAATCGATTAATCGAATCCTATGCAGGGAATCCCTATGTGCTAAACTGCATTGCGACAACGATTCAACAGTTATTTGATGGCAGCATCACTGAATTTTTAAAACAAAAAGTTACAGTTTTTGGTACAATTCTTAACAGTTTAGACCAAGAATTTGAACGCCTCTCGGATGCAGCTAAAGCAACGATTCAATGCATGGCAATCAATCGTCAACCCATTTCTTTTTCACAGCTACGAACAAAGATGCCATCCTCTGTTTCATCCCAAGAACTCTTGGAAAACTTGGAACTACTGCAAGCGCGATCGTGGATTGATGCCAAATCAGGTCTGTTCTCTCTCAAAACGATGATTATTGAATATATCAAATCTTTTATTCTTGACGAGAAGATCGCCAAATTTCAGCCGAGTGCATTTTTGGATCGAGAACATCAACGTCAGGTAGCAAGCTAAAACTGCCAGGGGAACTTTTGTCTAAGACTATGTTTCTTTGAGTTCATTACCATAACACCTAACAATAGCAAGAAGCTTTCGTGCATCTAGATTGTACTTTTTGGAGGCTGAAAAGTTCACTGTCAGATTTTCAGCTTGAAAAATTAAATCCATCTCAGCTTTATCTACACAATTCGGCGTTTAGCTGCATCTGCTTCTTGAATATACCTTGGCCAAATTTTAAGCACTATTACTTATTGACAAATTGTTTATGACCTTAACCCATCAAGGATGCCCTCCAAATCCTCTGCTCCCGTATGCTTACCCTTTTCATTCGGGGGTTACGTGGTTAACAATGGGTTGAATGTTTTTTAAATGATTCAACTTTATGGCTAGAACTGCAAATGAATATGCCGTATACATCCTACTGGAAAGCGGCCACCGAGAAGAAGTACGTTTTCCTACTATTCAAGAGTTTCAGAAATGGTATAGCGGCGAACTTGTGCCAAAATCTGCTTCTAATGACTTTATTAGCGTGCCGATCAAAAATATTCAAGGGGAATATATGGTAGTACGCCCTTCTCGGATTGTGGCAATCCGGGTAGAACCGATTTTTAGTTCCAGTGTTGAAAGATTCAACTAAATGATGAGAAAAACCCTTACTTTGCTTTCCTTGAGTCTAGGAATTGCCCTCGTAAACCCTCTCTGGTCGGCTGTTGCTCAGGTTCCTAACTTACTGCCGCTGCCACTACCGACTACTCCCGATCTTCCACCTATACCAATACCGATCACTCCTGAGATCACGCCACCGCTAAAACCAATCACCATCGGAAGCGATTGTACAGTCCGGCCGACTTGCTTGGGTTGGGATGAGCAAATTTGGAGTCAAAGAGGTAAAATAGGCGATCGCAAAGCGCTGTTGGCTTCCATTGATAACAGTTTGGTTTACTTAGCAAAGAAAGAAGCGATCGCAGCATATCAAAATTATCCTATCAAGGAAATCACTCTTGATCGCGTCCGCCGGAGTTTACTACGTTTCCGCCAACTGGTTGTCAGTTCTAAGTCACCAGCGCAATTACAAGCCGCTGTCCGCCGTGAGTTTGTCTTTTACCAGTCCGTGGGCAATGATGGCAAGGGTACTGTTAAGTTCACTGCTTACTACGAACCTGTTTACACCGCTAGCCGTGTCAGGACTGCAACATATAAGTATCCCCTTTATCGGCTACCACCTGATTTCAGCCAATGGCCGAAACCCCATCCAAAACGAATTGATTTGGAAGGAAAGGATGGTTTACAAGGGAATAAGAGCAAGTTACGCGGTTTAGAACTGCTTTGGTTTCGCGATCGCTTAGACGCATACATGGTACATATCCAAGGTTCTGCCCAAATTAAATTAACTAATGGCAAGAAAACATCAATTGGCTATGCCGGTGGAACTGATTACCCTTGGACTAGTATCGGCAAAGAACTAGCCAAAGATGGCAAACTTCCCCTGGAAGGATTAACAATGCCACGTCTAATTAGTTATTTCCGACAAAAGCCCCAGGAGTTGAACAATTATCTGCCCCGCTGGGAACGATTTATTTTCTTCCAAGAAACAAGCGGTAGACCTGCTACTGGTAGTATTCATGTGCCAGTAACAGCGGAACGTTCCATTGCTACAGATAAATCTCTCATGCCACCGGGAGCGTTAGCCCTGATTTACAACTCATTTCCCTATCCTGCCAGTGGTGGCAAACTAGAGAGGCGTACTGTCAGCCGCTTTGTGCTTGACCAGGATACAGGAAGTGCTATCAAAGGGCCAGGCCGGGTGGATTATTTTATGGGGTCTGGTAAACTAGCGGGCGATCGCGCTGGTGTCACAGGCGGTAATGGTTCATTATATTATTTGCTGCTCAAAGAATAAAGTTAGAAGTTAGAAGTTAGGAGTTAGGAGTTAGGAGTTAGGAGTTATTAATTCAAAACTCATCACTCCTCACTCCTCACTCTACTTAATACGGCGGATAAGCAAAATCATCTTCATCAGCATAAACGTAAGAGTTGGAAACTCCTGCCATTGCCAATTTGGGCGTTTCTGATTTGACAGGTTCCTTGCCAAAATCTTTATGTTCTTCAAAAGTCTTACAAATCATTGCAGACTCAAGAGCATCGGAAGCAATTAAATATTGCGTTAAAGTCCCTACAGTGGGATGTTTATAGTCCACAGTTGAAGCTACCAAAACTGTATTTGGTTCAATTCCTCTTTCTTCACACTCAATGATGGGACAAAAAATCCCATGAGCGTGGAACAAAGGCCCTTTCGATGTCAAAGGTTGCTTGCGGTAGATAGCGTAAGCTTTTTCTAGTTCAGCAACGAATCCACTTACTACTCTGCCTTGTTGATATTCGCAGTAGGTTTTGCTGAAACTGGCTCCGGCTGCACCATTGAGAGTTAGTTGTAGTGGTGATTCATGTAAAAACTTTTTATTCTCACCCACTATAAAAATTAGATAGCGAGTAAAGGTTTTAAATTTAAGTTTGTCGGCTAAAAAAGCATCATAATTATCTTTGAGCGTACCCAGTTTTAGACCACTTTCCCGGTCTTTAACAGACAATGGCCCCCGACGCACTATAACCAAGCGTGGAGTAGCGCTAATAAAGACTGTTTCTACTCCAGAGCTAAATTCATGCTCAACTTGCTGCCAATTATCATCTGGCACAAAGCCGACAGCATTGGCATTATCCAGCTTAATCGCCAAACCGTGAGATTGTATACCATCTGTGCCATACCGAGGATTAATCATCTGACACCAGGGAAGGACTTGAGAAGGCGGTGCATTGAATTTCTCGTCTTCAAAGTCAAAATTAGCAGATGCTTTCATCGTTTTAGGCTATCAAAGTGTTTTATTGAACAAGGTTATCGGCAGGGCGCACAGGAAAGGAAAACCAGTTATATGCTGTGGTTTTCAAAGTTTAAGAAAATTAAACTGACGTAGTATTTTTTCTAGAGTAAGACAGAATCAATCTATGTTGCAATCCCTGTTTAGTTTTTTAACAACAAATTCTTTCTTTGGCATCTCTCTATCTAAATACGATCTCCTTTTTGTTGCTCTCGTGGTTAAATTCAAATCAGCAAATTACTGTGAACTTAAAGCCGCGAGAGTCTTCAAATCAGGCATTTCTAAATCAGGTTGAGTGACTGCTGGCAAGTTCGCACTAACCCCTTGCTCTGCTCGACGATTTACCCAGACTGTTGATAATCCCAGAGATTTGGCTGTCACGATATCATGATATACACTAGCGGCAACGTGTAATATCTGCTCTAACGGCAAATCAATTCTCTCAATAGCCAGTCTGAAGTTGTTGAAGGAGGGTTTGTAGCTTTTTGCCTGTTCTGCTGTGATTATCTCGTCAAATTCCACCTCCAAGTGCTTTGCCGAGAAAGCAAAGAGATCGTCATCTACATTTGAGATAATTATCAGCTTAAACTTTTGCTTTAAAGTTCTAAGTGCCTCAACTGTATCGGGGAAAGGCAGCCAATACTGAATCGAATTGGCAAGTGAATTTAGGTCGTCAGCAGTTGGCTCAAAACCAAATCTTCCACCAAATTTCTGAACTACTTTTTTCAAAACTTCTCGATATTTGATATATTCTCCTTTTTCCAGTTCTGCTTCAAATTCAGCAAAAATATCAAGAATTTGATCGTTATCTAAATTAGTATTGTGTGCCAGCAAAAGTGGCTTTAGCACCCCTAAGATGCCATTTTCCCAATCAATTAGGGTTCCGTAACAATCGAAAGTTAAAGCCTTATACTGATTTAATTCAATCACCTTTTTATACTCCAAAGCTTGATTAATAGTGTTCAGTTTTCACAAACTAAAAAGACGGGTGAACCCATCTGCGTTGGCGCAGCCCGCATTTCTCTACGAGACGCTACGCGAACGACATGGTTCGACTCCGCTCACCAGCCGTTCAGTGACCACCGCAGGCATCGCCACATCCACTGTTATTGAAGTCTCTAAACATTTTTTCTATATCAGGGCAATACGGAACTTATAGGTTGCTCAAAGATTGGCAAAGTTAACCACCAAGGTAGTTTTACAGTTATACCTGCGTTAGAGAGCAGTACTCACCGAAGTTGTATGGGCGTTATCCAAATAAATTCATATTACATTGATATTACAAGATTACTAAGTTTAGGTGTGGGATAATAGTTATTCCAGAAAGGAAATTATTCCTAAGTATAGTTTGTATGGATGTGAAATTTCAGGATACACAAGCGAATACCACTAAACAATTAAACTCAAGTAAACAGCCATCTAATAGCAAGCCATCCGAAACTTTTTCGGTAGCGGAAGCAGTGGTAAAAATCCTGGAAGATATGGGAGTACAGTATGCCTTTGGTGTATCGGGAGGTGCGATCGCCCCAGTGTGGGCTGCATTACATCAAAGTTCCATCCAGGTGTTGCACTTTCGCCATGAAGCTGGAGCCGCTTTTGCAGCCATTGAGGCGTATTTTGCTAGCGATCGCCCAGTTGTGATATTCACTACAACTGGTCCAGGGATCACCAACGCTTTGACAGGGCTATTAGCTGCTCGTTGGGAGGGCGCTAAGGTAATTCTTGTGTCAGCTTCAACCTCAGCACCACAGCGGGGACGTTGGGCTTTCCAGGAAACCAGCGCATACACTATGCCCAGCACAAATATTTTTAATTCGGGGCAAATATTCCATTACGCGACTAATCTCAAATCTAGCGATGAACTCACAGAGATATCTCGAAGGCTTGCCATCGGGCTAGCACAACCAGAAGGATTCGTCGCCTATCTAAGTATCCCTACAAATATCCAGACAAGTTCACTAACAACTTCGTTGCCACGAGTAACTCTGTCTCATGCTGTGGCAACAGCAAGTGAAGAAACAATTGCAGAATGTGTCCGGTTACTGACTGAAGGGTCCTTTGCCATCTGGGTTGGCTTCGGTGCGCGCGCTGCTGCCGAAGAGATTCGGCAACTTGCTGAGATAACAGGCGCAGCAGTAATGTGTTCACCGCGTGGTAAAGGGATTTTTCCCGAAGATCATCCACAATTTGTAGGAGTTACAGGCTTTGCTGGACACAAATCTGTTTTGACATATATGCAGGAGTACTATCCTTTGCACACTTTGGTTCTGGGAACGCGCCTTGGTGAGTTTACATCGTTCTGGAACCCTACAATGATCCCCCAGCGGGGATTTTTGCATATTGACATTGACCGAGATGTGCCAGGAGCAGCATATCCAGATGCTAAGACATTTGCTATCCAGTCTGACATAAAAGTGTTCATCAAGGAGCTGTTGAAGCACTTTTCTGTAAGTGATAGTCGCTCAACGGCGCTAACGCTGCCTCGACCTGAACTTGATTTAATCAAGCCATGCACAGGCAGTTTAGTGCGTCCCAAAGTGCTTATGGATGCGATTCAACAGGTGATTGTTGAAGGAAGCGATGCAGTAGTAATGGCTGAATCTGGTAACTCCTTTGCCTGGGCAATTCATCATCTACGATTTACTAAACCAGGCCGTTTTCGGGTTAGCACTGGCTTCGGGTCTATGGGGCATTTTGTTACGGGTGTTGTAGGTGCGGCACTGGCAAGAAATGGCAAAGCTGTCGCAATTGTTGGGGATGGTGCCATGCTCATGAATAACGAGATAAGTACAGCTGTGCAACACCAGATTCCTGCTGTTTGGATTGTACTCAATGACTCGCGCTACAACATGTGCGATCAGGGAACAACAATGCAAGGGTTCAAGGGTGTAAATGTAGAGATTCCACAGACGGATTTCGTTAAGATTGCCTGCGGGATGGGAGCCGATGGCATTCGTGTCGAAAGGGAGTCTGACATTCAGGCTGCGCTAGAGAAAGCCCTTGTTTCAACTAATCCGTTCGTTGTTGATGTAATAATCGACCCAAGTTGGAAGGCACCAATTTCAAATCGTATTAATAACTTAATTTCTCAAAGCACTACAAATTATTGAAATAACCTTAAACATGGTGTACCCTTCCGTAGGCATTTGCTCACTAGCAGTTAGCTTTCCTAGCATTAGACGTACAAAAGATTACTACAAAGAAAAATACCCTGAGATAGTAGCTCAAGTAGAGCAAAAAAGCTTGGCAAGAATGATCTCTCTAAATAATTCCACGCCGAGCAACAAGTTTGAGTTAGAAATGATGCCTTATCTGTCAGATCCTTTTCGGGGCACTTTTGAACAGAGGATACTTGCTCCTAGCGAGTCGTCGCTGACCCTGGAGTATCGGGCAGCCAAGGATGCCATCAAAGCGGCAAAGCTTTCTGTCAATGACGTAGATCTCCTGCTCGTCGCCTCGTTTTTACCTGAAAAAATCGGATTTGGCAATGCCGCCTTTCTTGCTCGTCAACTGGGACTACAGTGTGGCGCATGGAACCTTGATGGATCGTGTGCTAGTACCCTAATTGCCCTTCAAACTGCTTGTGCTTTAGTACAAGCAGGAATGCACCGCAATGTCCTAGTGGCGATCTCTTGTACGTACTCTCGCTTCTTCGATAAAGACGATACTCTTTCATGGTTTTTTAGCGATGGTGCTGGAGCTTTCCTAGTTAGTTCACTAAAACCAAACCAAGGCATTCTTGGTACAAAGACAGTTAATACTAGTATTTTGTGCGATCAATTGTCTTTTAAACTTACTGAGGACAAAGAAGGCAATCAACGGTTTCAAATGCAGGTACCCAAGGATACGAATAAAGTGATCGGCGAAACAGCTGCGGATTTACTGCTTACTTGTTGTGAGGGGGCTATTGCTGCTGCTGGTGTTACCCTGAAGCAAATTGACTTTTTTATTTTTAATACTCCCACTGCTTGGTTTGCAAGCTTCTGTACGCGTGTATTGGGCATTGACTCAGAACGCACAATCAATGTCTACCCTCTTTATGCAAACATGGGACCAGCGCTAACCCTAGCCAATTTGTACCACGCTGCTCAACTTGGCAAAATTCACGAAAATGACTTGGTTTTACTCTATGGCTTTGGTGCCGCCAGTTCTGCCTCTGCAAGCGTAATCCGCTGGGGTAGTGTGGCACTAGGCCCTGTTCCGGTCAATGAACCTGAATAGTTCGTTTCCTGCTAAGATACACACCAAGATTTAAAGTGTAGTCAATAATTAAATGAAAAAAACAATTCTGACGACAGGATTTTTCCTGTTGTCTTTCATATTTCCGCTTAAAATCTTAGCGGCACAGAATTATGAAGATATTTATGTTTTTGGTGACAGCTTTTCAGACACAGGAAATGCATTCAATGCCACAAATAAAACCTTTCCCTCAAGCTCAACATACTTTGATGGACGTTTTTCCAATGGCTCAGTTTGGGTAGAATATCTGGCACAAGACTTAGGATTATCCTTCAATCCTCGCAATAACTTTGCTTATGGAGGGGCTACCACCGGGGTCAATAACATTAGCAATCCTGCGTTACCCGGATTGCAAACCCAGATCGCTAACTTTACAGCCGAAAATCCGTCTGCTAATCCCAACGCCCTTTATATCGTCTGGGCTGGTGCTAATGATTACTTCAGTTACTTTGGGGGGGGTGTTCCCAACCCTAATCAGGCAGTTGCAAATATATCAGCAGCAGTCACATCGCTTGCTGTCATAGGCGCTGAAGATTTTCTGGTAGTTAATCAGCCAGATTTGGGAAAGTTTCCAGTTGCAAACTTCAACAGTCAAATACCTAGCTTGTTCAGTACGTTGACTGATGCACATAACTCTAGCTTGAACGCGACCATCAACTTTTTGAACCAACGACTAGTCCCTCATCTCAACATTATTCCTTTCAATGTTAATGACTTATTTAGTAGGATAATCACCGAGCCAAGGGAATTCAGCCTGACAAATGCTACGAACTATTGCATACAGGATTTATCAGTGATCCCCTTGACTTTGCCTACCCAACCAGTAGCTTGTAATCCAGATAAGTTTTTATTTTGGGACCCAGTTCATCCTACAACCGCGGCTCATCGGCTAATCGGAGAATCTGCATTTTTAGTACTGAAGTCAGCTTCTGTCCCAGAATCTTCTAATGTGTTAGGAGTATTGGCTTTTGGTATCTTGGGTACAGTTTTGTTCTGGAAACGCGAATAGCTATTTGTGTTAATCCTCTTTAATTCTCAAGCGCACCTAAATTCTTGAGAACAATTTTTTCAGCCTCTTTTAAACCAATCACTCCATTAATATTCATGCCTTCGTAAAGTTTAGAGTTTTTCAAAGTTGTCAAGCACTCACCAGTCTTTGCATTCCAAAGCTTTATAGTCTCATCTTCACTGCTACTGGCAATGGTTTGAGTGTCAGGACTAAAGGCTACTGACCAAACTAACTTGGAATGTCCAAAGAAAGTTTTTACGCAGCTGCTTGTACTGATATCCCATAGTTTCACATTTTGATCACCGCTACCACTTGCCAATGTACAAGCATCTAGAAAGGTGACTGAGTAGATTGAACTGGTATGCCCCTCTAAAGTTTCAATATTCTGACCTGTATTGACATTCCACAGCTTGATTGTTTTATCAGTGCTACCACTTGCCAGCGTTCGACCATCAGGACTAAAGGCAAGTGACCATATCCAATCATTATGACCATGCAGAGTCTGAAGACAACGACCACTGCTGACATCCCATAGCCTTATTATTTTGTCATGACAGCCACTGGCTAGCAGATTACCATCCGGGCTGAAGGCGACTACCCATACCCAATGCATATGCCCTTTCAAAATATCGAGGCATTGACCCGTTTTAATACTCCATAGCCTTACTGTCTGGTCTTGACAACCACTGGCTAGCAGATGACCGTCTGGACTGAAGGCGACTGATGTGACTCGATTACTATGTCCCTGAAAAGTTTTGAGGCATCTACCAGTACTAGCATCCCACAGTTTCACTGTTTGATCCTCACTACCACTAGCAAGTATTTGACTATCCGAACTAAAAGCGACTGATGTGACTCGATTACTATGCCCCTGAAAAGTTTTGAGGCATTTACCAGTAATAGCATCCCAGAGCTTAACCTTTTGGTCGTTACTGCCACTGGCAATAACAAGACCGTTTGAACTGAAGGTAACCGACCAAATCCCATTACAATAACCTTGCAATATCTTGAGGCATTTACCAGTCTTGATATCCCAAAACATTACTGTTTGATCTTCACTGCCACTTGCTATTTTCGTTCCTTCTGGACTAAAAGCAATTGACGGTATTCTGCTACTATGCCCTTGTAAGCTTGTACAACAACGACCCGTATTAATATCCCACAATTTCACCGTTTGGTCATCACTGCTACTTGCTAGCGTCTTACCATCAGAACTGAAAACCACTGAATTTACGCAGTCAGTATGACCTTGCAAAATCTGAACAAATTTTCCTGTACTGAGATCACATAGCCTGACCATCTTATCATGACAACCAATAGCCAGAGTTTTACCATCAGGGCTGAAGGCGACTGACCGACTCCCACTATTATCAACCTGTACGGTATTGAGGCATTGCCCAGTACTTATATCCCATAACTTCACAGTTTTGTCATCACTGCCACTGGCAAGCGTGAGACCTTGAGGACTGAAAGCGACTGATGTAACGCGATTACTATGTCCCTGCAAAGTTTTGAAGCATTGCCCGGTGCTGGTATGCCACAGTTTTACTGTTTGGTCTTCACTACTACTGGCAAGTATAGTGCCTTGGGGACTGAAGGTAACTGACCATATTCCACCATTATGCTGATTTAAGGTGGTTAAGCATTGCCCAGTGCGAGTATCCCACAGCTTAACTGTTTGATCATCACTTCCACTAGCAAGAATATGACCATCAGGGCTAAAGCTAACCGGCCAGATAAAACCTGTGTGCCCTTTGCAGGTAAGCAGTTGTTTCCCATCCGCAACTTGATACAAGCAAATCTCATTATTAGTATCCCCCGTAGCTAAAAGTTTTCCATCAGGGCTGAATGCCACAGAATGAATACCGCCAAGGGTTTCGGCAAAAACAGACTTGGTCAAATTGGCATGAACAAAATTTACATTGTGTAAATTCACACTTCGCAAGTCTGCTTGCCAAACAGTCAGATAAGAAAAATCATAGCCATTTAAATCTGTTTCTAAATGAGAAAGCAAATTGAGAATATTGCCAGTTGTATATCCTGGTTCTAACGGCGATGTCTCTCGGAGTTTTGTGATAATTTGAGTTAATTGATTTTCAATATTTCTTTTACTTCTTAAAACATCAAGCAAGCCATCTATAACTGGTTTGATGATGAGACGAACTTGGGTATCTTTAACATAGTCTTTACCCGTCGCCTTCATCAGAGCATGACATCTGAATAAATCAATATTCTGAGTGACAATCTCCTCACAGACATTTTCTATCAAGCTACTAGTCACATATTCCATAACTACAGGCTGGAGCGTAAAGAATGATCCAGTTTTTTCAATCAGCGTAGGCGTAGCCTTCTCGATTAGCGATCGCCTTCCTAAAGATTCTACAGCCTCTAGTAATTTTGCTGGTGGTACTGGTGATATAATATCGTCTCGTAATTCTGACAGGGTAATTGACTCACGATTAATCGCTAGCCAGTACATTATGTTTTTTTCTAAATCTGACAAGCGCTCAAACTGCTGCTCTAAAATATCGCGAATGTCTCCAAAAACAGCAGTGTCTTGTTGCAAAAACTCAGTCACATTACCATCAAAGATATCTTGAACAGTCGTGGCAACTATCTTCAAGGCTAATGGATTGCCTGCATAACGTTCAATCATTACTTTCCATTCATCCTCTGCCGCCGATAGCCCCTTGAGTTTCAAGATTTCTTGCCCTTCCACCATCTTCAAGCCACTCATTGGCAATGAGCGAACAGGTAGTGCTTGTCCTTCGAGTAATGCCACTTCTTTCGGTTTTTCACGACTAGTCAGCACTAAGCAGCTTTGGTGAGTAGCTTCTCCTACCCGTCTTAAAAGCTCACCATATTCTTCATATCCTTCTCGATAAAGTCCGGCGCGGCTACCACTGCGGAGAATTGATTCTGCATTATCAAGGATCACTAAACAGCGATTATTTTGTAAATAATAGAGTAGTCGCGATACGCGATCGCTAAAACTTTCTGGTAAGTTACTTTCTGTTTCCTGTTCGTCAGATAGAAATTGGATTAAGTTACCCACGATAATTTTAACAGGCGGTGCTTCTCGCAGCGATCGCCAGATCACATACTCAAAGTTGTCCTGAATTTTTTGCGCAAACTTTACAGACAGTGCTGTTTTTCCAATACCTCCTATTCCCAATAGTGCAACCAATTGGCAGTGTTCATTGAGAATCCATTGCTCTAGTGTAATCAGTTCTTCTATACGCCCGTAAAAAGTTGAGTTAAAGATAGCTTCTCCCCAATCTAGACGAGTATTTGAGCTTGAATAGTCACTTTTATCTATTTTTAAGTTAAAAACTGAAAAAAGCTTCTCAATAGTCTGTTTGTCAACTCCTCCTTCCCGATTCAATACTTTCGAGATGGTGGCGGAATATAAACCAGAACGTACACTCATTTCTTCAAGAGTATACCGATTTCCAAAATTTTCTTTTGCTTCTGACTGATGCTTTGCTTCTTTAATTTTTTGTAAACCCTTAGTAGTAAGTGCAACGCCACGCTTACGTCTCCAATTCTGTAAAGTCATGTATTAACTCACTGTTTGTTTAATCACTTTTTATTAAAAGGAATTATCTACTAGGTTGCTATAGATATGGAGTAATAGCCATAACAAACGAATAATGTCATGTTGTAGAGGATTTAAAACAGTTATATTACCAAAATATTCAGTAGACTTCTTACATAAGTTGCGAAAAGGGGAAGGTGGGGTTCCCTCTGGGGATAAGGGGCGGGAGGAAGGGGAAAAGAAAAGGTTCTGTATTGTCCCCTTCCCCTTTACCCTNNNCCCTTTACCCCTCTCTTGCAAAAGCACTTTTGCAAGAGACTTCATCAGCTGGGCNNNCAAGGAACAATGAAAATGTCTTTTCCTCCTGCCTCTTACCACCTTTGGCATCCACTCATCTCGGTAATTCAACGCCGCTTGCTCAACAGANNNTCTGGACTCTAGGGCATTGCTAACATCATCTTTNNNGCCGAAAGTTTCTTTATTGCACTTGCTAACGGGAGAATTATTACGTATNGTAATAGTTATNNNATACTGCGTATTCACCGTAATATTTTTGGGGAGTAAAGCTTAAGTTCAATCTCAAAATCTCGATTTTCACTGGTAAAGACAGCTCAGAATTGGCAATCTTGATAAGGAAAGTTTGTATATATCTAGCTTATCAATCAATGAATAAAACTGCTGCACTTAAATTTCCCCGTTTGACAACCTCCAGTCAAAAAAGAGCGATTAAGCGAATTACTATCAATTTGACATCAGATGAAGCCCAAAACCTTGAAAAGTATTGTGAACAGGCAGGCAAACTAGCAATAGACGTGATTCGAGAACTCATTCAAGCTTTGCCTTGAGCTCGCTGGACGTTGACGCTAAGTCTGAAAAGCGCCAGTCCAGAAGAGTTATGGCTGAAGTAGAAGGTATTACAAATTTGGACAAAGGTTTTCAATTTGACTCTGACGTGAGTAATTGCAAGAGCAGTAATCATAGATTAGATCCTAACAACTGTATATTTGCTAACTCAATAGAGAATAAGGATAGTGACCGAACCAAAAAAATATTCTCTCACTCCTGATTGTGCAACTGAATAATAGCGATTGTGTCATCTTCTTTTTGGCGCGCTGTGCCCGCCGTAAATGAGCGCAGCACGCCAGAAACTAAATTTTTACGTTCCTCTCAATCATCACAAAAAATTACTAACTCTGAATTTAAGACCTCCAATTAAACCAAATTTTAATACTTATATCTTGAAAATAAACCAAGGTAAAATAGTTCGCAAATATACTTTTATTTCGTCAGTGGCAAGGCTCGAATAAGTTCTCTAATTACATCCGTTGCTCGGTCTACCTGTCTGTTCACAATATTTTTCAAGGTTTTTGGCTTCATTTGATGCCAGGTTTATAGTGATTCGCTTGACCGCCCATTTTTTGTTCATACTGAAATAGATAAATCGTGTAATCATAACTTAAAATCCTGATTTTACCTTCCAACTGGAAAGTAACCTAAATTTTGGATATACTGAGATACCCTTTTAATAGGACACGTTGTAAATAAATATTGCAGGTGTGCTTTACTGATTTACTAACTTGTTTATAAATGATAAAGGAATAATCAATATTTGGTACTCTACCATTCATTTAATTTTTTATCGCTGCTTAGGCTGTAGTCTAATGCCTACCCATTCGCTGCGCGTAGCAAACTATGCAAAGCAGCAACTACGACAAAGCTGACCATAAAGTCGCCAGTATCTACAATCTACAATAAGAGCGAGCAAATGGTTAAGAGTAAGGGAATCCAAACGGACTTGGCAAATAAAGATAAATTCTAAAAGTATTTCTGTCTTTTCAATCTTAATTCATCATTGAAAGTGTAGGTTGAGAGCAATATTTTTACTCGATTTAAAGAAAATATATATGGTATCTAGTTAATTCTAGACGATCAAAATTTTACGGTGTTTCAATTAAACTATAAACCTACTTTATTCACCTCAATAACTTAATTAATATTGGCATAATATCTATTTATATCATTCTAAATAGAGTCATAATTGAAGATTGATTGCAATTAATTTAGAATTAACAATATTGTAGAAAGCCTTAACCTAAATTTGTACTAAGTTTAACTCAACCTTTGCTTACGCTGTATGCCTTAGTAAGAAGATTGTGTAGTAACTATGGCAAAATACTGTATTGCTATCGGGTTTTAGATGTATTAATGCCATTAACCCAGAGTTAAAAGTCAAATTGGAGGTTCTTAGGAGTTGCTGATTACTGCATTAAGGATTGGAGATTCATAGAAACTGCAACTAAACCAATTACATATACTCTGAGCAAAATTAGCTGGAGTGTAGACACATAAGATGCACAGATGCTGCTTTAGTGGCGGAAAACTAGGTGTTTACGCCCACAGAATGACATTTGCATATTTTCTGTGGAGTTTTATTAACTATTCTTGAGGAGTACAAATGCTTGAGGCTATCGCTGTTGCTTGGTTATTACTGTTTTTTGGCGATTTTCTATCTACATTCTTTTATCACGTACCCGAGCACGTTTTTGGTAGCCTTCATTTAAAAACACACCACTCCTGGAAGAAGGACTTCCGCCACTATGCTATTTTGACTTTTAATCCCCAGGTTCTTTTAGATGGTATCTTGGGAGCTTTACCTTATGTACTTATAGCAGTAGTCTTGTGGTCTTTCTCTCCCATTGGCGTTATCTCTGGATTACTGCTTGGTCAGTTTCATGTATGGTGGAGACACATAAGTGTACTAGGTTGGCAAACTCCTAAGCCTGTAAATATCTTATGTCAAATTCTATTTATTACCACTCCTGAGAGACACTGGTTGCATCATCACAAAACTAATTTAGGTTTCGGCGATATTTTCACCTTCTTTGAACAACCTGCACAAATGTGGTTGTGCTGGCTGCGATTACTCAGACTTCGTTTTCGCGATTATCGGATCTAACTAAAGCTAGCGCTTACCTAAATACTTTTTAAAATTACCAAAAGAAGCTGCGATCGCAGCTTCTTTTGTTACATTAAAGGTAATTATTATACTCTCAGAAATACGCTCACCCATATACCCAAAAAGCTAATTCCCAATTTATGAGGAATAGCAACAAAAGACATTAATTTACCATAGATTTAAATCTATGCTTTTATCTAATTAATTTTTTTTTACTTATAGTTGTTATAACTGAATCAAACAGTAAGCAAGTTACAAGGACGGAAAAATGCCTCTGGTACAGAGTTTAAAGGTATTTGCTACCGCTCGACTTCGCTGTTATATCACTAAGGTTTTTGGGAAAACTAGTCTTAATTAGTAAATTATTATATCCCTAGATTTTTATGAGAATTCCTCTCTTTTCTGGAGATGCTAGGCATAGCTTGCTTATACAAAGGAGTACGGATAGCTACGGTGAAGGTGGTAGGAGGTTGCAATACAGTGTAGGTTTCTGTTTGAGACACTACTCAAACGAGCTAACACTGATTGTCAAAAATTTGCAACCTGCTCTAGATGAGGTGTTTCATGCCCGCAGTTAGCCTCAGAAAGATGCTCAACAAAAAAGAGTTGCCATCTCTTATTAATAACTTAGTCTACCAGTTCAACATCGCGATTGATGTTGAACTGGTAGACGGCACGAAACTGATTAGCATTGGGGAGCAAACTGTAGAAAACCGTTATCCAATCGAGGTTTCAGGAGAAATCATCGGTTGGGTTGTTGGGCAAGAACAGGCAATTATACTTGCAAATTTGCTCTCATTTCTGGCAAAGCAGGAAGCTGAGAAGAAAGTACTCGCTAAAGAATTGTTAGAGCGATACCAGGAAATTGATTTGTTTGACGATATCTCGACTCAACTCACAACAAGTTTAGATACGCGACAGATTGCCCAACTTGTGCTGCAAGAATTGAGTCAATTAATTGAATCATCTGCGGGAATGATTCTGCTTTTGAGTCCAGATGCAACTGCGTTTGAAGTCATTGCCGAATTTGGAGTGTTTTTTGACCATAATCAGCCGGAACCGGGTAAGGGAATTATCGGCAACATTGTGCAATCCAACCGAGCCGAACTTGTCAATGATGTGCAAGCTGATCCTCGGTTAGAGGGGCAAAAAAACGTTGCTGCAATGATTTGTGTACCGTTACGAGCCAAAGAGCGGGTACTGGGAGCGATCGCCATTGGAACGGCTAAAACTGACTCATACAAGGCTGAACACCTGAAACTGGTGAGTATCTTTGCCTCTCAAACAGCGATCGCTATTGACAAAGCTGTGCTTTACGAACAAAGCACTCAAGCAGCCCTCCAAGCAAAAGCCCAAACACAGAAGCTTCAGCAAGCTCTGCATGAATTGCAATTGGCCCAAACTAAGTTGATCCAAAGCGAAAAAATGTCCAGTCTAGGGCAACTTATTGCCGGAGTTGCCCACGAAATCAACAACCCAGTTAACTTTATTTACGGCAATTTAAAGTATGTTGCCGAATATGCTCAAGACTTGTTGCACTTGTTGGAAAAGTATCAGAAATTCCTACCTGTTGCTCCTCCAGAAGTGGAATCAGAGTTAGACAACATAGACCTGGAATTTATTATCCAGGATCTCCCCAAACTGCTAGATTCAATGAAACTGGGCACAAGTCGCATTGTTGAAATTGTCCAATCCTTGAAAAACTTCTCCCGCCATGACGAAGCAGAAATGAAAGCCGTTAACATCCACGATGGCATCGATGGAACCTTAATGATTCTTCACCATCGCCTGAAAGCAGATGTTCATCGTCCGGCAATTGAAATCGTTAAAGACTATGCAACACTTCCTCTGATTGAATGCTACCCCGGACAGTTGAATCAGGTATTTATGAACATCCTCGCAAATGCCATTGATGCTTTGGAAGAAGGTATAGAAAATTCGGGAGTCAGGAGTAGTTCCCAATCCTCAATCCCCAATTCCCAAATCACTATTCGTACCAAAGTCCTTGACCAACAATGGGTTGTGATTCGCATTGCTGACAACGGCCCAGGAATGAAGGAGGAGGTAATTCGCCGCATTTACGATCCCTTTTTCACCACGAAAGATATTGGTAAGGGAACCGGGTTAGGCATGGCGATCAGCTACCAAATTGTTGTAGACAAACATGGGGGAATGCTCAAATGTCGTTCTCAACCAGGTGAAGGGACAGAATTCTGGATTCAGATTCCGTTAAATTGTGCATTTGCAGAAGCTACTGAAGAACAGAATTACACTTCTCCCTCGCCAACTCAAACCACAGAATTATCCCATACTTCCGATACCGACGGCTTCATTCCATCAACAGCCCAATGCTCAAACCGACGGATTTGCTGATCCGCCATACTCAACTGATCCAGCGACTTTCACAGCACAGTCCAGATGTAGAAGGTGCATCACCCGATCAAATTTACCAAATGTTTCAACGCCACCCAATTTCGTTAAGGCTTTACGCCACTTTATTGTCTTGGTTCTGTTGTTCTAACCCTACCCAAATACGCCATTAAAGAAACCTCAACTATGTTTAACCAACTTGATGAATACAAAAAAATCTTAAAACAGAGTGAAGAACGGTTTCGGTCTTTGGTGACAGCTACCACGCAAATTGTCTGGGTATCTACATCAGAAGGAATATGTTTTGAACTGGCAAGCTGGATAGCTTATACAGGTCAAAGTCTAGCTGAAGCTGAAAATGGGGGCTGGATTGATGCCGTTCATCCTGATGATCGTCCCCTCACCGCCCAAGCCTGGGGTGTAGCCGTAGCCAACCGCAGCCTCTATGAAATTGAATACCGGATTCGTGGACAAGACGGCTCATACCGCCACTTCTTTGTTTGTGGCGCACCTGTCCTCGAAGAAGACGGTAGCATCCGCGAGTGGGTAGGCACTTGCACTGATATTCACGATCGCAAGGTAGCAGAAGCCGAAAAGGAGTGTATCGAAGCCCGATACCGCTCTTTAGTGACAGCTACCTCCCAAATGGTTTGGATTACCACTCCTGACGGACTGCAAAAGGCAGACATGTCTGAGTGGAGAGCCTACACGGGTCAGACAATAGCTGAAGCCGATGGCTGGGGCTGGTTAGATGCCGTTCATCCTGATGACCGTCCCCTCACCGCCGAAATTTGGAGTGCTGCTGTGGCTAACCGCAGCCTCTATGAAGTGGAATATCGGGTGCGTGGCAAAGATGGCACTTATCGCTACTTTTTTGCCTGTGGTACTCCCATTTTAGAAGAAGACGGCAGTATCCGCGAGTGGGTAGGTACTTGCACTGATATTCACGATCGCAAACTGGCAGAAGCCGAAAATCAGCGTCTTCAAGAACGATATCGCTCCTTAGTAACTGCTACTTCACAGATCATCTGGGGAGCTACCCCGGAAGGATCGGGGATAAGCAGTGAAATGCTCACCTGGATGGACTATACGGGGCAGAGCGAAGCTGAAGTAGAAGGTTGGGGCTGGATCGATCCAATTCACCCCGATGACCGTGCCAACTCTACAGAAGTTTGGAATGCTGCTGTGGCAAACCGAGGTATTTACCAAACCGAATATCGGCTGCGTAGCAAGGATGGCACATACCGCTACTTCTCTGTCTGTGGTGCGCCCGTCCTGGAAAAAGACGGCAGTATTCGGGAATGGATTGGCACCTGTACTGATATTCACGATCGCAAGCAGGCAGAAGCTGAAAATCAACGTTTATTGGATATGTTGAATCATTCCAGCGATGCCATCATCGTCCGCGACATGGGCGACAAAATCTCTCACTGGAATCAGGGTGCCGAAAGACTCTACGGTTGGACGCGTGAAGAAGTGAAAGGCCAATGCATTCAGGCTTTTATCAAAAAAACCTTTCTCAAGCCAAAGGAAGAAATTATCGCAGAGTTATTAGATCAAGGTAATTGGGAAGGAGAAGTGGAACATCTGACCCATGAAGGCAAACTGATTATCGTCCAGAGCCGATGGACGTTGCAACGGGACATCGACCGTCAGCCCTGCGCGGTGCTGGAAATCAATACCGACATCACTGCCCGCAAACAAGCAGAAATCTCTCTGCGGCAACTGAATCAAGAATTAGAAGCCAGAGTTATAGAGCGGACAGCTGCACTGCAAAATACCCTAGCAGAAGCACAGGGATTAAATGCCATTTTAGATAACTTAGCTGATGGTTTGTTAGTGGCAGACACCACAGGACAAATTACCCACTTCAATCCTGCTTTTTTAGCCATGTATGAATTGACAGCTACCGCCCTCAACGGTCACTACCGAGAATTGCCGATATCTGGTTTAGCAGACCTGGTTGCACGAACTCAGTCCCATCCCGGTGAGGTGTTCTCTGCCGAAGTTGCATTGACCAAAGAACGTATTGGTCAAGCAGTAGCAACCGCCATTTTCAAAAAGACAACAGATTCAGAACCCTCTACCTGCTTTGGTTCTGCACTACTGATTCGAGATGTAACGGCAGAAAAGGAAATCGACCAGATGAAGACCGATTTCATCTCAACAGTTTCCCACGAGCTGCGGACGCCACTAACTTCTGTCCTCGGTTTTGCGTCCATCATTCAAGAAAAGCTGGAAACCGATGTGTTCCCCATGATTTCTACCGAAGACCGTAAGCTTCAAAAAACGATTAAGCGGGTAGCTGACAATCTCAACATTATTGTGTCGGAAGCAGAACGGCTCACGTCTTTGATTAACGATGTCCTGGATATCGCCAAGATGGAAGCAGGTAAGGTGGAATGGCACATGCAGCCGATTGATCCCAGCGAATTAATGGATTGGGCAACCAATTCTACCGCCGGATTATTTGAAACCAATGGCTTGCAATTGGTCAGCGAGATTGAACCTGGACTGCCTCAGATAGTAGGCGATCGCAACCGTCTGCTGCAAGTTTTAATCAACCTGATTTCCAATGCCGTTAAGTTTACTGAATCTGGTTGTGTCACCTGTCGCGTTAAACAAGGAAATGACGGTGTTTGCATCAGCGTCATCGATACGGGTATTGGGATTGCACCCGAAGATCAGCCGAAAGTATTCGAGAAATTCCGCCAAGTTGGCGACACCCTCACCGACAAACCCAAAGGCACAGGGTTAGGACTGCCCATCTGTAAACAAATCGTCGATCATCACGGCGGTAGAATCTGGGTTGAAAGTGAACCAGGTAAAGGCAGCATATTCTCGTTCATCATTCCCACCTATGCCAGCGATCAAAAAACCACTGCTAATCTGAATTTGGATACGCTTGTCAAACAACTCAAAGAACACGTCATCACCAAAAGCGCTGTGTTGAACCAAAACCGTAAAACCATTTTGGTTGTAGATGATGACGCTAACATTCGCGAACTGCTGCGTCAACAACTGGAAAACGAAGGCTACAATGTTCGCGAAGGAAAGGACGGCATGGATGCAATTCATCAAATCAAAATAGCCCGTCCCGATCTGATTCTCTTGGACGTGATGATGCCCCAAATCAACGGCTTCGATGTGGCAGCCGTTCTCAAAAATGATCCTCAGACCGCAGACATTCCAATTATCATTCTGTCAATTATTGAAAACAAAGAACGGGGCTATCACATTGGCATCGATCGCTATCTTACCAAGCCCATTGATACAGAAAAACTCCTCAACGAAATTGGCTCGCTGCTTTACCAAGGCACTTCTAGTAAAAAGGTATTGGTTGTAGATAAAAATGCATCAGCCTTAAAAACCCTATCAGATGTACTGCAAACTCAGGGATACAGCGTGATTGAAGCCTCCGATCCGCAAGAATGCATTTATAAAGCCCTGTCAGCCAAACCTGACATGATTATCATCGATTCTATCTTCTCTCAAGAAGCCGATTTGGTGAAAACCCTACGCTTTGAGAAAGAGTTGGAAAATGTATTTTTTATTATGTTGTCTGAACAGTAATCGCTAGGGATTGGGGATTGGAAACTGGGAAATGGTAAAGAATTATTCTAATCCCTAATCTTTAATTCCCAATGCCCAATGCCCAATCCCACTTCCCAATCCTCAATCACCAATCCCCATGACCCAGAAAATTCTAATTGTTGACGATGAACCCAATATCTTGATTTTGATGGAACAAGCTTTAGAAGCATTAGAAGATGAGGGTGTTGAACTTCTAACTGCTAGAAATGGAGAAGAAGCTCTCGAAACTATTAAAGCTGAAAAACCAAACCTGGTTTTTCTTGATGTGATGATGCCGAAAATGAATGGTCTGCAAGTCTGCCATGTTGTAAAACACGACTTACAAATGACTGATATCTACATTATAATTTTGACAGCTAAGGGACAGGAATTTGATAAACAAAAAGGACTTGAGGTTGGTGCAGACTTATATCTAACTAAACCATTTCGCCCCAAAGAAGTTCTTGAAAAATCAATGCAGGTGTTGGGCTTTTGAGGAAAGTATTGAATGATTTTGCCTGCGATCGCTTCCAATTTAACGTAGGTGATCGCAGTACTTTCTTTATTGTGCCACTTCATCCGCAATGGGCATAGCTTGCTTCTGCAACTAGGCTATCTTGACTTTTAATCACCAGCTTTTTTAGATATAATTAAATACTTTTTAAAATTATTAAAAGTAGCGGCGATCGCATCTGAATTGCGATCTGCATTCACAAACTTCCCGACTGCGAACAACACTACCATCCGGCATAGGTAACGCGGTGTGCAACTTTCTCTCAAACCTAACCCCCAGCCCCTTCCCTACAAGGGAAGGGGAGCAAGACTTAAAGCCTCTCTCCGCTTCGGGGAGAGGTTTGGAGAGGGGTTTTAAGAATAAGTCGCACATCGCGCTAGGTAGTGGTGTACATAATAGCTCCACTGAATGTTGGCATTTTTAACAACAGCCAAATTAGCATCAGTGAGGTTGGCCATGTTGAGAGAAGCTCCGCTCAAATCAGCGCCAGCCAAATCGGTATGATTCAAACCCACATTCTTGAAATTGGCTTCCTGCAAAATGGCAGTGAACAATTCAGAAGCACTCAAATTATAGCGTTTACTAATCACATGAGGTACATCATAGTCCCCTCTCGAAGAGCGGGGAGCAGAGTGGTTTCATACGAAAAAAGAAAAATACATAAGTCTTGATTTCTCATGTATAACCATAGATTTTGACCCCACTTCCATTCCTCTTCCCCGTTGGCGTCAGCCTGCCGTTACGCAAGCGGAGAGAGGCTTTGAAACCCAGTTTTAATTTTTCTCTCGTTGTATGAAACCACCCTCCTCGCTTGCGGGGTTCTTTTACCTCACTCAACTGAGAACCGCCATAGCACAAACCGTAATTACAAATCTTCAAGAGTAGGTGTAAAGGTTAGCAGAGCCGACACAAGGAAAAAACCTTTCTTCTGCCCCTGCTTATTCAAAAGGTAATTCTGGGAAAGCTTAATTTGTGAGAGCGAGAGGCTTTTGCCAGAAGGAACTAGAATTAGGAAACACCTAGCTGGGTTCTTCTGACTTTTGAAATTAGGAGTGCATGTGTGCCAAAATCCCCTAAATATTTGCTGATTGGATCGACCGAGAATTACAGCGGTAAATCTGCAACTGTTCTGGGTTTGTCTCATCAGCTACAGCAAAAAGGTCTGGATATTACCTACGGTAAACCGCTCGGTACGTCTTTCAATTCGTCCAGTGGAACCGTAATTGAGGAAGATGTCCAGTTCATCGCTCTTAGCCTCAATTTGCCGGAAAACCGCGTTGCACCTACAATGCTGGCTTTGGATGAACCAAATGTGCAAAAGCGCTTACGGGGGGAAGACAAAACCGATTATCAGCAGTCCCTAATACAGCAATATTTACATAAGTCTCAAGGAGATTTGGTGTTATTGGAAGGGCCTGGTGATTTGTCCGAAGGCAATTTGTTTGATTTGTCTTTGCTGCAAATGGCTGAAGTATTGGATGCTGGTGTGCTGTTAGTAAGCCGCTATAAATCCTTGCTTTCGGTTGAGGCACTATTGGCTGCTAAAAGGCGTGTGGGCGATCGCTTGATTGGAGTTGTGATCAATGATATCCCTGTCACTCAACTAGAAGCAGTTGAAACTCTCGTGCTACCATTTTTGGAACAGCAGGGTATTCCAGTGCTAGCAATGTTGCCAAACAGCGATTTGCTCCGCAGTGTGAGTGTTGGCGAACTAGTCAAGCAGTTAAAGGCTGATGTTCTCTGTCGTAACGATCGCATGGATTTGTTGGTAGAAAGTCTGGCAATTGGAGCGATGAATGTCAATTCAGCTGTGAAATATTTCCGCAAACGCCGGAATATGGCAGTGGTGACAGGAGGCGATCGGGTGGAAATTCAGCAAGCGGCTTTGGAAACTTCTACCCAATGTTTAATTCTCACTGGGCAACTACCACCCCCACCGTTCATTCTCAGTCGCGCTGAAGAACTAGAAATACCCATTTTGTCTGTTGACTTAGATACCCTCACTACTGTCGGAATTGTTGACCGCACTTTTGGTCAAGTCCGTGTCCACGAGCCTATTAAGGTTCAGTATATTCGCCAGTTGATGTCCGAGCATTTTGACATTGACCGCTTGTTATCCAAACTAGGTTTAACTCCCGCAGCGGCATTGTCTTAGATTCATGAGTGTATTGAAGGAGGCAGGAGGCAGGAGACAGAAGGAGTAAATCATCCGGGATTCGATCCCGGATGATTTGAAGCTACTGAAGTTTGAAGCTACTGAAGTAAGAATTTGGTGGGGTCTTATTAGTGATGGCTATAGAAGTCACTGGAACTAGGAGAAAATGGATTTAACGGCAATTGATCCCCTGAAACTACCCTCCCTTCCATTGGAGAAAAAAGCTAATCTCCCTGACTGTCCAGCCATCTATTTCGCGATTTCTGGTTCTGGGGAAATTCTCTACATAGGCAGAACTGCTGATCTTGCACGTCGTTGGATATCACATCATCGAAAAATAGTTGCAATGTCTAACTTAAGTTTTCTTCGCATCTACACGCTGTTTGGTAAAATATCTGGGTCGTTTAGTCTGATTATCTCCATCTTTGAGCCAATCAACAGACCTTATTAACCTCGATACATTAGCCCAAGAATTGGCGACAATCCAGCAAACAGGTTCTAAAAGAATTGCTTTGCTGGGTTCTCGTCACGTCCCGATAACGCATCAGAATCTTATTGAAATGATGACTTATGCCCTAGTTTTATCGGGTAATCGAATCATTACTTCTGGTGCTACAGGTACGAATTCAGCGGCCATCAAGGGAGCAACGCGGGCTGATGCAAATTTGTTGACGGTGATTCTACCCCAAAGCCTGGAACGCCAGCCTTTAGAATCGCGCCAGCAACTAGAACAGGTAATGCATCTAGTCGAGAATCCCAGTAATGATAATCTATCTCTGGCGGAAGCTAGTTACTTGTGCAATAAGGAGATTGTCTCCCGTTGCCAGCAACTAATCTGCTTTGCGTTTCACGACAGTCGCACCCTGTTACAAACTTGTCAGGATGCAGAAGAACAAAGAAAAGTGGTAACGCTTTTCTACTTTGATTAGTCATTTGTCATTTGTCTTTTGTCATTTGTATTTGACTAATGACTGATGACTGATGACTGATGACTAATAACCAACGACTAATAAGTAATGATAATTTTTTTGTACTCGATCGCTGCTGCCGTCGTTCTAATTTATGTGCCATTTTTGGTGGTAGCTTATGCCCGTGTGCGTATTGGGCCTGAAATGCTTTCTACTCCTCGCGCCATGTTTGATAAATTGCCACCTTATGCCCAACGAGCTACTTGGGCACATCAGAACACCTTTGAAGCCTTTATGGTGTTTGCCGCAGCCGCATTGATGGCTTATGTAACTGGTGTAAATTCTTTTACAGCCCAAGTAGCGGCGATCGCTTTTGTGGTGGCCCGTTTCCTATACTCGATTTTTTATATTTTGAATATACCCCTTTTGCGATCGCTCATGTTTGCCATTGGTATCTTTAGCTGTGCCACTCTCTTTTTCTTGAGCATCATCCAAGCTACTAATTAATTGGGGCATGGGAACTGGGGACTGGGAAAGAGTTTTCTCAATACTCAATACCCAATCCAAAATCGTTCGACTGAGCGAAGTCGAAGTCCAAAATCTAAAATCCAAAATGTTTTATGGCTTCTACTTTTTCCTTTGACATTGTGAGCGACTTTGACCGACAAGAGTTGGTTAACGCCGTCGATCAAGTTATACGAGACATCAAAGGTCGTTACGACCTCAAAGACACTGAAACTACTGTCGAGTTAGTCGAAGAAAGCATTAACGTTAGCACTGACAGCGAGTTTACCTTAGATTCCGTACACACCATTCTGCGAGAAAAAGCCGCCAAGCGTAACCTCTCCCAAAAAATCTTTGATTTTGGCAAGGTTGAATCAGCCAGTGGTAATCGCGTGCGTCAAGAAATCAAACTCAAAAAAGGCATAAGTCAGGAAATCGCCAAACAAATTTCCAAATTGATTCGGGATGAATTTAAAAAGGTACAAGCTTCAATTCAAGGGGATGCTGTACGGGTTTCTGCCAAATCTAAAGATGACTTGCAAGTTGTCATGCAGCGGCTAAAACAAGAAGACTACCCAGTTGCTTTGCAATTTACAAATTATCGTTAAAAGATTCGTAATTCGTAGTTAAAAATTCAATTACGAATTACGAATTACGTTAGCGACGCAGGAGCGTCATTACGAATTATTTTAAGTCCGTCCGCCAATACTTCTTAGAAATGCCGGACGTTCAGATAACTGCTTCATATAGTTCAACACCGCTGGATAGGGGCTGAGGTCTAGCTTCAGGATCATGGGAATGTAATTCAAAATAGACCCCACTGCTACATCAGCAACAGTAAAATCATTGCCAAGTAAAAAAGGTTGCTTACTGAAAATTTCATTTAAGGGAGTCAACAAGCGGGGCATTTCCCGCTCCCGATTTGCTTCTACAAAAATTCCTGAGCCAAGGGTAGCATTGGCAAACAACACCCATTGGGAAAATACAGCATTTTCCTTTGGTGAAAGTGGAGTTTTACTGTACTTATCGGCAAGATACAACAAAATTGCCCCAGATTCCCAAACCTGAAAATCCTCATCAACAATTGCTGGAACTTTACCAAATGGGTTGATTGCCAAATACTCAGGCTTAAGGTGTTCACCCGCCTGCATATCAAGCTTGACGAATTCGTAAGGAATTCCTAATTCCTCTAAATACCAGTGAACAATTGATGCTCGACTACGAGCGCCACCGTAAAGTTTTAGCATAATTACTTAAAGCACTTTGTGAGTGTGAGAATGCTGTTTAACGTTATCTTCTTTGGTTACAACTCTGGCGGCGTTTAACACCCGTTTCCGCTCAATGGAATACTTAAATTCAGTGTAGTTTGTACCCAATGGAATCAGAGATTTTGCAGATTCACGACGCTTGTAGGTACGAGCTGCTGCAAATGCCCGTGGCACAAATTCCTCTCCAAACTGAGCCGATTCTGGAAAGCCATCTGGCAGCAGTGGTGAATCGCCATCCAGCACAGATCCCAGAGTTGTGGCATGAGCCAGCTTATAGGAGGTAGGAATGCCCTTTAATAGCGCTTCCAAAGCCGCAGAGGGTATTGGTTCTATAACTTCGATTTGATAAACTTCTCCATCTTCTTTGACGAAGCAGGTTGCCAAGCCGATCACAATGTAATCATCAATTGCTAAATCAGGGGCATTGGGATAGGAAATTGCAGTTGTCATCGGGAAATTTCTCAAAACTTAAAAATTGAATTTAGGGAATGGGACATGGGGAATTGGGCAAAACAGTGCTGAGTTAAGAGTTAACAGTTATTCTCCCCCTGCTCCTCTGCTCCCCCGGTTACTGAGCGTAGTCGTTGGCGCAGCCTCTCGTAGAGAAGTATGCTTCCCTGCTCCTTTGCTTCCTCATCCCCTCTTTAACGAACGGCTTGTTGGCATTCTACCAATTTGCTGCTCTCACTACTTGACTAGTCTTTGAGATTAACGTCTGCTATTTCTGGATTCATCTTCGGGATCGAGTATCTATAAATAGGTTTGAGGAGCAATTGTTTATTTAAGGGGTAGATTTCTACTGGTATGAGTAGTTTAATCTCAGTCTTAAGATGGCTTTCAAGTAACCATAAATACCTTGAGAATAGACACAGTGGTAAAACCACCAGAGTTAAAAAACTAGACTTTTATTTAAAAAAGCAGGTATTTCAAGCAGGGAAAGATGAATATTTACTCATTTTTAGCCGACGATGACCAGCAAAGTAACCAATATAAGTATGTTTTAAATACTACAAGCAAACTTCAAGAACGGAGGAAAAGCGATCGCAGCGAATCTATTTTTGGGGATAGCGACTTGCGCTCTTGTGCTTTGAGGTTGGCTCAACAAGGAGATTATGCTGAAGCGATCGCACTTTTAACCCAACTAATCTGCCGCCATCCCCACAATGCTGTTGATTACAACAACCGAGGGCTAATTTATTTCCAAAGTGGCGAAAGGCAAAAAGCGCTTTACGACTACAACACCGCCCTGAAACTTAATCCCTATTTGGCTAGTGCTTATAATAACCGAGCAAATTACTACGCGGCTTGTGGAGAATTAGCAGTAGCACTTACCGACTACGATCGAGCAATTGATTTGAAACCTCACCATATCCGGGCATGGATTAACCGAGGTATTACCTGGCGTGATTTAGGGCAATACGAGGAGGCAATTGAGAATTTTGAGGTAGCACTGCTTTTCGGTCAACTAGAAGGTCATATCTGGGCTGAACGCGGCAGAACTTACCATCTTTGGGGTGACTGGAATTGTGCGATCGCTGATTATCGTCGCGCCCTCACTCAACTGCCCTCTCTCGACAACGATAATGATATTACTGGTTGTCGTTTGCGTTTTCAACTTGAAAATTGGCTAGACGAGTTACTATCTCAATCAGCGTCCTAATTGGTAGATTAGTTCTTCTGGGGGATTCAAAATTCAAAATAATTGATTAATTTTGAACTAGAGTTTAGTGACGCTGTATCGCTAATGACTAATAGATGATAACTACATAGCTATTCAAAAATTAGCTATTAACCATTACTTATTAGCAATAATATAAATTACACCCGGTTTATACGTAGCCTGAATCACAATTAACCTAAATAATCCCAAATTCGCCATTTGTCTTAGGGTGACGAGTCTGTTTGCTCATCTTCTCGGCGATCTTGATTCATCAACACGATCTGACGCTGGCTGGGATCGAATCGGTATCCTTGGCGTTGTCTAATAATTTTAGCTTCTTGGGGATCAAAGTTACGGCTAAATTCTGCCTGCAAACCATTGACATGTCCTTCCATCAGCTTGACTTCAGTACTCATTTCTCGCAATTTTTCTTGCTGTAACCAATGATAAGGCAAGAGTTGTGTTAAAGCAGATGCTGCAACGGCAGTAATCACAAGATTGACCGCTATTTTGGCTGTACTTTCCAGTGCCATCACCTGGTAAGAACGTTGACGAAGATGCCGCTTTGGTCGAGAAATGACCCGGCGTTTTTGTATAGGTTGTAACGGTGGTCTAGAGGGTTGAATCGCGTTCATGATGCTAAAAGATAACCTCGCTTAGTGAAGGGAAGCACTGTAAAAGCCCTCTGGCGCTAATTACTGCTTGATTTAGCTGTCATATTACTTCATTTTTTTGAAATAGCTACAAGTGTCGCACCAGTTAAAAAATAACCTGGCTTACGTAAGTGCAAGATTTGGAGCTACTTATGGCATGAAACCACAAGCTTCTAAAAATTGCACCCCGTACTGCCAGGATTATTAGCTTTTCAACTGTGTCACATCGGAGCGTTATTTGTAAAGTTCTGTGGCTAATCGCCAAGCTAGAACTCCTGGGATCAAGGCTACAACAAGAGCGATGTAGACTTGAGTATCTGAGATGGAAGATATCTGAGCAATGTACAGAGTATCTAAGATAGGCATGGCTGAAAACCTCCTAACCTGAATAGATTTTGAACAGTTCGTTTACTACTTTTCCTTGTTTTGCCAAGATTTTGGAATATCTTGTTACAAGATGCAACAAAAGCAGTTATTAGTCAGTAGTCGTTAGTGATTCGACCTTAGAAAAATTTATAAAAATATGAATTTATATTTGGGTATCGACTTCGGCACATCTGGCGCACGCGGTGCAGTTATTGACGAGGAAGCTTGTTCTATTCAAGTTGAGGTACGATATGCCTTCCAGGACTCACCAGCCGCCGTTACGCCAAAAATTTGGCAGGAGGCTTTGTTTGCGCTGGTGGAACAAATACCTGAGAAATTGCGGCGAGAAATTAAAGCGATCGCAATTAATGGGACTTCTTCCACTGTCTTACTAGTCGATGCTGCTGGCAATCCAACAGATGCACCACTGCTGTACAACGATGCGCGGGGATCATCTGTCCTAGAGGATTTGAGGAATATCGCACCCTCTAATCATACCGTGTTGAGTGCCACCTCCAGCCTAGCCAAACTTTTGTGGATGAGACAATTACCCTCATTTAGTGAAGCTAGATATTTCCTGCATCAAGCAGATTGGCTGGCGTTTCTCCTACATGGACAGTTGGGAATTAGTGATTACCATAATGCTTTAAAGCTGGGTTATGACGTGGAGGGGTTGAAATACCCAGAATGGCTAGAAAATTTGCAAATACCGATTCAGCTACCCAAAGTTTTACCTCCTGGTACTCCTGTTGCAGAATTGCGTCCTGAAATTGAGGATAAGTTCGGTTTGGGCCGTAATTGTCTGGTGTGTGCAGGTACAACTGATAGTATTGCGGCTTTTATTGCCAGTGGCGCAAAATTACCTGGTGAAGCCGTGACTTCCCTTGGTTCAACGTTGGTACTAAAGTTGTTAAGTCGTACCCGTGTAGAAGATGCCAGATATGGGATTTACAGTCATCGCTTGGGGGATTTGTGGCTGACTGGGGGTGCTTCTAATACTGGGGGTGCTGTACTCAAGCAATTTTTCACAAACGCTGAGTTAGAAAGCCTTAGCCGGGAGATTGATCCATCAAAACCTAGCGATTTAGATTATTATCCGTTGTTGAGGGTAGGCGATCGCTTTCCGATTAACGATCCCAATCTAGCCCCACGTTTGTCACCACGCCCAGATAATCCAGTGGAATTTTTGCATGGGTTATTAGAAAGCATTGCCCGCATAGAAGCGCAAGGATATGAATTATTACAGCAGATGGGCGCAGACAATCTGAGTCGTGTTTATACTGCTGGCGGTGGCGCGGCTAATCATACTTGGACTGCAATTAGGGCGCATCATTTGCAGACTCCTGTAGTAGCGTCAGTGTACACAGAAGCAGCTTACGGGACAGCCCTGTTGGCGATGGGAGAGAGAAAAAGGGGTTAATCAACAACGCATCTTTTGGTAGATATCTTTTAAATCAGTATCTATCCCAGTGACAATCGACATATCTCGGCCGATACTGGGATGATTAGATACCGGACTATAGATTCCAGGTTCATAATCTGGGCAGCTATTCGGGGATGGGTGCTTTGCAGCAAGCGAATGTCATCCATCCCCTTTACTAATTATTGGTGTGATTTATAACTAGCCTAGCGTCGCGAAGAAAACGGTTGTATTCAGGCGATCGCAACAAACTTTCACTGGGGGATATTAAGCGATCGCAGTGATAGTAAAAGAACGCCAAATTGTGGGTTGAAAGTAACCGGATGCTGCGGCGCTATAGTGTAGAAGCTAATGACAGCAAGCGGAACACAGAGACAAAAAAGTGCAAATCACCAAGCGCAACGTTGAGTTAAGAGTAGATGGCAGCTTAATGCGTGTTTATGTAGCGGCTCCCAAAGCAGCAGGAAAATACCCTGGTATTGTCTTCTACAGTGATATTTATCAGTTAGGCGATCCAATGATTCGTCTAGCTAATTACTTAGCAGGATACGGCTATGTGGTGGCAGCCCCAGAAATTTTTCACCGAATTGAGCCAGTTGGTTCAGTAATTGAGCCAGACGATCTGGGAAGGATGCGCGGTAATGACGATGCGCGTCGAACCTCCGTAGCTGATTATGATGCCGATTGCCTTGCTGTGATTGAATTTCTGAAAACAGAGAGTGCAGTTTCTTCAAATAAAATAGGCACTCTCGGCTTTTGTATAGGTGGACATTTAGCTTTCCGTGCAGCATTTCAAAACGAAATTCGGGCTTGTGTCTGCTGTTACCCTACTGGTATTCCCAGTGGTAAACTGGGTAAAGAGGTAGCCGATACAATCCAGAGAGTAAGTGAAATACGAGGTGAGATGCTAATGGTGTTCGGTACTCTTGACCCTCATATACCAGAGAGCGATCGCCAAATCATAATAAAAGCAATTGAAAATGCTAACATAGCTCACCAAGTTTTCTTGTATGAAGCAGAACATACATTTATGCGCGACGACGGTTATCGTTATGATTCTAGTGCTACCACCGCAGCTTGGTCTGAAATAATAACTTTCTTGGGGCGCATATTTGCAGACTAAAAACTTATATTATTGGTTTCTTCGTGTCAATTTTGAGTTGTTTGCAACGCTAACAAACCAGCACCATAAGCAGGTTCATGCCTCGGAAAAATCACGCTTACATTAGGAAACTCCTTAATAAGAGACGCTGCAAATCTTTCATGGATCTTGCATCTACCGCGCCACACACTTCCTGTTGTCACTACTTCCAAAACTGAGTCAACACTAAAAATTGCATCAATTACTATAGATGTAGCTTTTACTAACTCTTTGACAGCATCATCAATTATGATATTCGCTACTATATCACCTGATGCGGCTGCAAAATCTACAACTGGTGCTAAAGCAGCTATCTGTTTAACTCCCCATTGTCGGCGATATACTAATTCTATTAAATCTTCTATACTTTCCAAATCAAGATGCTGTTTGAAACCCTCTATCAAACTCGTTGACATTTCCCGTCCATCATAAGATTTTAATGCTGCGTTCATACCTGCGATCGCAATTTTATAGGCGCTACCCTCATCTCCTAAAATATAACCCCAGCCGCCGACTCGCTTAGTATGTCCCTGATGATTTCGTCCAAAAACTATCGAACCAGTGCCAGCTGCAACCACAATTCCTACAGACTGACCAATTCCACCAACTAAAGCAATTAAAGCATCGTTACAAATTACAATATTCGCTGATTGCAATGCCCAGAAAATAGGCAATTTGCTATTCTGTAATTCTTTAACTAAATCTTTTACTACTTCAATATCTGCTGCACGACCTACACCCGCTAAACCCAAACATATTGCGTCAATCTTATCAGTATTTGTAATTATTGCTGCCTCAAAAGCATTTTGAATTGCTGATTGAATAGATTGTAAAGTTGCTTCTCTTCCTATACTCTGATAATTAGATGGCCCAGCTTCACCACGACCTAGCACTTGATATAAATCATCCATCAAGACACAAACAGTTTTGCTACCGCCGCCATCTATTCCCAAAACATAACTCATGATTGGTAATCATATTAATTATTTTGACGCTTCGGTTCTTCTTTTAAAGGTATAAAAAAGATAGCAATCATTCCAGGAATGGTCAGCAAACAAACCAAGACAAAAAATAATGGATAACCAAGTGCTTTTTGCAGATAACCGCTAATTAAACCTGGTAACATCATTCCTAAAGCCATTATGCCTGTGGAGATAGCAAAATGAGAAGTTTTATATTCACCTTGGCAAATATACATTAAATAAACACTAAAAGCTGTAAATCCAAAACCATAACCAAATTGCTCCAACGAAACCAAGGGATATATTAATGTTAGCGAAGGTTTAGTGTAAGCCATATATACATAAAATATATCAGGCAAGTTTAATGCTAAAGCCATAGGAAAAAGACATTTTTTTAATCCATATTTAGAGATTAGCAAGCCTCCTAAAATTCCTCCACAAATTAGAGATATAACCCCAAATGTCCCGTAGACTAACCCAACATCTGATGTTGATAGTCCTAAGCCTCCTACTTCTGGTTTGTCCAATAAAAATAAAGAGGCTATTTTGACAAGCATTGCTTCGCCAAATCTGTAGAGCAAGATAAAGGCTAAAATACTGATAATTTTATCTTGAGCAAAATATGAGCTAATAATTGACCAAAAGGGTATATTTTCTCTAGCTTGTATTTGTTGTCGGTTATCTGATTCAGGTAATGGTAAAATTAGGCGATGAGAAATAAACAGAATTGCTAAAATTAAAGCTGAGAAGCCAATAGAAATAGTCCAGCTTAAAGGAATGTTGTTGAGAGAGACTTCAAGCTGTCCTGCTAACACTACTAATATCCCAGAGCCAAAGATTACGGCAAGTCTATAACAAAGCGAACGAATGCCTACAAAAAACGCTTGTTGTTCTGGAGATAAAGCGATGAGGTAAAAGCCATCTGTGGCAATGTCATAAGTTGCAGAAATAAATGCTCCTATTGTTAATGCTGCAAGGGAAATGAAAAAGAAATTTGGCAGTTGTAAAGAGAAGGCTATTAAGCCTAAGCAGCAAAACATGGCAAATTGGGTATAGAGTATCCATTTGCGTTTGGTAGAGTAAATATCAATGATTGGGGCCCAAAACATTTTGATGACCCAAGGTAGATAGAGGAAGCTTGTCCAAAGGGCAATTTGGGCGTTATCGATTCCGAGTTTTTTGTAAAAGATTACGGAAACTGTGTTGATGATGATGTAAGGTATGCCGGAGGAAAAGTAGAGGGTGGGGATGAATTTCCAAGGGGAGGGTGTTTGATTCATGGGTTTGGTTTAACGAACCGCAGAGGCGCAGAGAGCGCAGGGAGATTAAGAGAGGATAATACGTTTGATACCGTCTTTGAGGAGGGGGACGTTAAAGTTAATCAGGAGAGCAAGGGGGTAATTAGTCATTTTAAGGTAGGAGAGGACTTGAGCTTCGTGGTTTGGGGCTAAATTTTGGACAGCTTTTAATTCCACAATTAGACAATTAGCAACCAGAAAATCTAATCTACCCTTACCAAATTCATGTCCTTTGTAATTGACTGTTACCGACTTCTCAACTAGATGAAGTATCCCGCACCTGAAAAATTCTATAATTATCGCCTCCTTATACACCTCCTCCAAAAACCCTGGCCCCAACACCCTATGTACCTCAATCGCCGTCCCAATCACCTTACCCGTAAGCTGATTCATCTCCTCTCCTAACTCTCTTCCCTCCGCGTTCTCTGCGCCTCTGCGGTTCGTTTCCATAATCCCCCTCCAACCCTATGGCAAAATTTATAAAAGTCCTTCCTTAGTTTTCCCAGCATGACCGCAACCATTCCCAATCTCCCCAGTCTCTACGACCCCTTTTCCACCGAAGCCAAGTGGCAAAAATTCTGGGAAGACAATCAAGTTTACAAAGCTGACCCCAGCAAAGGCGGCGAACCCTACTGCATCGTCATNTCCCCCCCAAATGTCCTAGGCAGTTTGCACATGGGTCACGCTTTTGAAAGTGCGTTGATTGATACTCTCGTGCGCTACCACCGGATGCAGGGACGTAATACCCTATGGCTACCCGGAACTGACCACGCCAGCATTGCTGTGCATAGTATGCTAGAAAAGCAACTCAAAAAAGAGGGTAAGACTCGCTACGAGTTGGGGCGCGAGAAGTTTCTAGAACGCGCTTGGCAATGGAAGGCGGAGTCTGAGGGAACGATTCTGAATCAGCTACGACGCTTGGGTGTCTCGGTGGACTGGTCACGGGAAAGGTTTACTCTGGATGAGGGTTTATCCAAAGCTGTTGTCGAGGCATTTACTCGCCTCTACGAAGAAGGCTTAATTTATCGTGGTGAATATTTAGTTAACTGGTGTCCCGCTTCTCAGTCGGCTGTGTCTGATGTGGAAGTAGAAAATCAAGAGGTGAATGGAAATCTCTGGCACTTCCGCTATCCCCTCACCGATGGTTCCGGTTTTGTAGAGGTGGCGACAACTCGACCAGAAACGATGCTGGGTGATACAGCAGTAGCAGTTAATCCCAATGACGATCGCTACAAACATCTCATTGGCAAAACTTTAACTCTGCCAATTCTACAACGAGAAATTCCGATCATTGGCGATGAATATGTTGACCCCACTTTCGGTACAGGTTGCGTGAAAATAACTCCCGCCCATGACCCAAATGATTTTGACATGGGTAAGCGTCACAATCTGCCGTTCATCAACATCATGAACAAAGACGGCACTCTCAACGCCAATGCTGGGGAGTTTCAAGGACAAGACCGCTTTGTTGCTAGAAAGAATGTGGTTTCTCGCCTAGAAGCAGATGGCTTTTTGGTGAAGATCGAAGATTATAAGCATACCGTTCCCTACAGCGATCGCGGTAAAGTACCTATTGAACCCCTCCTCTCGACTCAGTGGTTCGTCAAAATTCGCCCCCTAGCTGACAACACTCTCGAATTCCTCGACCAGCAAACTTCTCCAGAGTTTGTCCCCCAACGCTGGACAAAGGTTTATCGTGATTGGCTAGTAAAACTTACTGATTGGTGTATCTCTCGCCAATTATGGTGGGGACACCAAATTCCTGCTTGGTACGCTGTCAGTGAAACAGATGGGCAAATTACCGATAACACGCCGTTTGTAGTCGCAAAATCGGAAACTGAAGCTTGGGAGAAAGCTAAATTACAATTTGGCGAAAATGTCAAGTTAGAACAAGATCCAGATGTTCTGGATACTTGGTTTTCTTCTGGACTTTGGCCGTTTTCTACTTTGGGCTGGCCAGAACAAACTCAAGATTTAGCAACTTACTACCCGACTACCACTTTGGTAACAGGCTTTGACATTATCTTTTTCTGGGTAGCCAGAATGACTATGATGGCTGGGCATTTTACGCAGCAAATGCCTTTCCAAACAGTTTACATTCATGGCTTGGTGCTGGATGAAAAAGGTCAGAAGATGTCAAAGACCAAAGGTAATGGGATTGACCCGTTGTTATTAATTGACAAATATGGTACTGATGCCCTGCGGTATACCTTAATTAGGGAGGTGGCTGGCGCGGGTCAAGATATTCGCCTGGAGTATGATCGCAAAAAGGATGAATCGGCATCTGTAGAAGCATCCCGCAACTTTGCAAACAAGTTGTGGAATGCTGCCCGGTTTGTGATGATGAATTTGGATGGACAAACGCCGCAACAATTGGGAAATCCAGTCGCCACAGAATTGAGCGATCGCTGGATTATCTCGCGGTATCATCAAGTTGTCAAACAAACCACCAATTACATCGATAATTATGGTTTAGGGGAAGCAGCTAAGGGATTGTACGAATTCATCTGGGGTGATTTCTGCGATCAATATATTGAACTGGTGAAATCTAGGTTGCAAACAGGTGCAGACTCCGCATCAAGGCGGGTAGCAGAGCAAACTCTTGCCTACGTGCTAGAAGGGATTTTGAAACTGCTTCATCCCTTCATGCCGCATATTACTGAGGAAATATGGCAAACTCTCACCCAACAATCAGCAGATTCACCGCAAACTTTACCATTACAAACCTATCCCCAGATAGATGTCAACCTAGTTGATATAGCTTTAGAAGAACAGTTTGAATTGCTGATTGGTACTATCCGCACAATTCGGAATTTGCGGGCTGAAGCGGATATTAAACCAGGCGTAAAAGTGACAGCGAATTTACAAACTGAAAGTGAGAAAGAGCGGGAAATCCTTACTGCTGGACAGTCTTATATTAAAGATTTGGCAAAGGTTGAGACTTTAATCATTACTGACAAACAACAAAACCAAACTGTTGCTGCCAAAAAACCTCAAAGGGGTTTGAAGACAATTGGCTTAATTATTGTGGCCATTGTATTTGGTAGATTGGGTTTAGCTGTGGGGTATGCCATTGATGACACTCCCCTCGTCGGAACTTTCTTTGAACTAGTTGGTTTTGGTTACACAGCCTGGTTTGTTAGCCAAAATTTACTAACTGCTCAAGCGAGACTTAAGTTATGGAGACGCTTTTTCCCGCAGAGTGAATTAAAACAACCACAAGAACCAGAAAATGCGATCGCAGGTGTGATTGGTACAATACAAGTGCTAATTCCTTTGAGCGGCGTAGTAGATATTGAAGCTGTCCGTGCCAAACTAGAGAAAAGCTTGAGTAAAGCCGAAGCAGAAGTTCAATCTCTGAGTACCAGATTAAACAATCCTAGTTTTGTAGATAGAGCTAGAGCCGACGTGGTACAGGGAGCGCGGGATGCCTTAGCAGAAGCACAGAAACAAGCAGAAATTTTGCGCGATCGCCTTCAGGGTTTGTCTTAGCGATCGCCTGCTTAGCTTAGGATAACTGTAATGGGTAATAGGAGTGTTTATAATTCCCAATTACCCATTACCAATTAACAAGATCCAAATATCCATTCTGGTATTTATTTTTTTATTAAATTTTTTTTGAATTTTGAATTTTGAATTGGAGCGAAGCTACCTCATGCTATATCTAGCCCAGGTGCGTAAAAACGATTTTTTAGACCAGCACCAGTTACGCTTATTGGCGCGTCAAGAAGCTGATAACTTGTGGGCGATAATTCCCGAAGAGGCTTTCATTTTGCTGGGAAAGGGAAAGATCATGAGTGAGAACTTGCTTGTTTTAGTCGAACTTTCTCCTACAGGCGATATTGAAAGACTAGAAGACGCCACCAACTGGGTACTGCATCTAGTACAAAACTACCTCACCATCGGCATTACCCCAGAGTTTTTGCAGCATGAGGCCGAGCGAGCAGAACATTGGCGACAATCCCTGACGTTGCAAAACCAAGACTTAGCAAGGCGTTCCTTAGAATTGGAAGCCAGACGCGAACAAATTCAAGCCTTAGAAGAAACCCTCAAACGCGAGAAAAATGGTTATTCCCAAGAGGAAAGTTAAAAGTTTGCAGTTATATTGCACTCAAATGTGTATTTATAAAAGATTACCCAGCAAGAGTTGATCTGTCTCTTACTGGGTAATCTCTCAATGCTTGCTATAGTTAGCTTGCGTTAGGCAATGATAGTAATATTTGCACTACTAAGCGCCACCTGATTGGAGAACTGGGCAATTTGAAGAACTTGTGCAGTCTTACCAGTTCCATCCGCGTCAAAGAAAAGATTACCCGTAGTTTGATCGTACATAAAGCGATCGCTCGCTGCGATCGCGGTGGTACCAAGTCGAAATAAGCTCGGATCGAGCGTAGTATTTTGAGATTGAACCAGTCCGAATTCAGCCTTGGAAATCAAGATAGTATCCTCTCCAAGAGTAAAATCAGCGATCGTATCATACCCTCCAGTACGGGTACCAGTTAGGTTGAAGCTATCTTGTCCAGTTCCACCAGTCAATACATCTCGACCAACTCCACCAGCGATTATATCGTCACCTGCACTACCGAACAAGGTGTCATTGCCTGAGTTACCAAAGAGGCTATCATTGCCATCTCCTCCTGTTAACGTGTTAGCAGCATTATTTCCCATCAGGATGTTATTAAGGCTATTACCAGTACCATTGATTGCTCCGGTTCCAGTCAGAGTCAAATTCTCCTGGTTATTTCCCAACACCCAATTCACCGAAGAATTGACTAAATCTGTGCCTGCATCTAAGCCTTCAATAATCAAGTCGTTTACGTTGTCTACAGTGTAAATATCATTACCGACTCCACCATCAAGACTGTCAGTCCCTGCACCTCCATTCAAGGAGTCATCACCTACACCGCCTAACAAGGTGTCATTACCTGAGCTACCAAAGAGGCTATCGTTGCCATCAACTCCATTCAACGTGTTAGCACCACTATTTCCTGTCAGGATGTTATTAAGGCTATTACCAGTACCATTGATTGCCCCACTTCCAGTCAGGGTCAAGTTCTCCAGGTTATCTGCCAACACCCAATTCACCGAAGACTTAATTAAATCTGTGCCTGAATTTAAGCCTTCAATAATCGAGTCGTTTACGTTGTCTACAGTGTAAATGTCATTGCCAGCTCCACCATTAAGACTATCAGATCCTAAACCTCCATCCAAGGTGTCATCACCTGCACCGCCTAACAAGGTGTCATTACCGGAACCACCAATTAGGCTATCATTGCCATCTTCTCCACTCAAGATGTTAGCGCCAGTATTTCCAATCAAGATGTTCTTAAGACTGTTACCAGTACCATTGATTGCCCCACTTCCAGTCAAGGTCAAGTTCTCCAAGTTATTTCCCAACACCCAACTCACCGAAGACTTAACTAAATCTGTACCTGCATTTAAGCCTTCGATAATAATATCGTTCGCGTTATCTACAGTATAAATGTCATTACCGATTCCACCATCAAGACTATCAGCTCCTAAACCGCCATCTAAGGTATCATTGCCTGCACCACCTAACAAGGTGTCATTGTCGGAATCACCAAAAAGGTTATCGTTGCCATTTTCTCCACTCAAAATGTTAGCGCCAGTATTGCCAATAAAGATGTTATTAAAGCTATTACCAGTACCATTGATTGACCCACTTCCAGTCAGGGTTAAGTTCTCCAGGTTATTTCCCAACACCCAACTCACGGAAGACTTAACTAAATCTGTGCCTGCATTTAAGGCTTCAATAATAATATCGTTCAGGTTGTCTACGATATAAATATCATTGCCTTTACCACCGATGAGACTGTCAACTCCTGCACCACCATCTAAGGAATCATTCCCATCGCCGCCATCAAGGGTGTCATTATCAGCTAGTCCTTGGAGCGTGTCATTGCCCTGCAATCCTGAGATGACATCAATATTGACTGTACCATTCAGGTTGTCTGCACCCAAAGTACCATTAATCACATTGTATTGATTAATAGTCAAGTTGACGGTAGCAGTACTATTGCCTCCGTGCCCATCACTTATACTGTAAGTGAAGCTATCGAAGCCATAATAGTTTTGGGCAGGGGTATAAGTGTAAGTACCGTCATTGTTGTTAACTAAGCTTCCTTGGCTAGGTTGGGTGAAGTCAGTAATACTCAAAACATCACTAACATCGACATCTTTATCATTGCTTAACAGAGTAGTAGCACTAATAATAACGGGTATGTTTCTTTTTGTGGTGATGCTATCGTTAACAGCAACAGGCGCATCATTCACCGCCGTAATATTAATATCGCGAGTAATGGCAGTACTATTAGCAGCCCCATCATTAATTACAAAGCTGACGGTACGAGGTGTAAGACTGGGGTTATCACTGCTATTGGTATAAGTAATGGAACGTAGTGCGGTTTGATAATTAGCAACGGTGGCACTGCCAGTTAAGGTTAAGACACCTGTGCTGCTGTTGTAGCTGCCCATAATCCCATTTTGATTAGTGAAGGCGAGGGTATCTTGAGCAGAAATAAAACCACTGCTAATTCTGACAGTAGCACTAGCTAGGTTAGCAGAGTCTACATCGCTGACGGTGATGCCTGAATCGATGGCTGTAGTAGCGTTCTCGGTGTATGCCAGAGCAGAGTTGGTAGCAGTAGCAATGGGCGCATTGTTCACTGCCGTAATATTAATATTGCGGGTAACAACAGTACTATTATCAGTCCCATCATTGACCACAAAGCTGACGGTACGAGGTGTAGTAGTGGGGTTATCACTACTGTTGGTATAAGTAACAGAACGTAGTGCAGTTTGATAATTAGCAATGGTGGCACTACCAGTTAAGGTTAAAACACCTGTGCTGCTGTTGTAGTTGCCTGTAATCCCATTCTGGCTGGTGAAGGTGAGGGTATCTTGAGCAGAGGCGAAACCACTGGTAATGCTGACGGTGGCACTAGCTAGGTTAGCAGAGTCTACATCGCTAACGGTGATACCTGAGTCAATGACTGTAGTGGCGTTCTCAGTGTATGCCAAAGCAGAGTTGGTGGCAGTAGCAACAGGTGCATCATTCACCGGCGTAATATTAATATCGCGGGTAATGGCAGTACTATTAGCAGCCCCATCATTAACTATAAAGCTGATGGTACGAGGTGTAAGACTGGGGTTATCACTGTTGTTGGTATAAGTAATAGAACGTAGTGCGGCTTGATAGTTAGCAACAGTGGAACTGCCAGTTAAGGTTAAAACACCTGTGGTGCTGTCGTAGCTGCCCGTAATCCCATTTTGGTTGGTGAAGGCGAGGGTGTCTTGAGCAGAGGCGAAACCACTGGTAATGCTGACGGTGGCACTAGCGAGGTTGGGGGAGTCTAAGTCGCTGACGGTGATGCCTGAGTCGATGGCTATAGTGGTTTTTTCGGTGTATGCCAGTGCAGAGGCGGAAGCAGAGATTATCGGGGGAATGCCATTGTTAATGTTTAGTTGGGCATATATCCCATTACCAGACCCGTCCTGACCATCGCTTTGCCAAGAAACGACAAAGTCACCCCCTGCATTCATCGCAACTATGGGGTTAGTTTGGTCGCTGGTGGTGTAGGTATTAACCTTAAATTCGCCCCCTTGAGCCACCCCAAGATTGTTGTAGCGTTGGGCATATATCCCATTGATAGAACCATCTTGACCAAAGCTTTGCCAGGAAATCACAAAGCTCCCATCTGCATCCATCGCTACTGTGGGATTAGCTTGGTCGCTGGTGGTGTAGGTATTAACCTTAAATTCGCCTCCTTGAGCCACCCCAAGATTGTTGTAGCGTTGGGCATATATCCCATTGATAGAACCATCTTGACCATCGCTTTGCCAGGAAATCACAAAGTTCCCATCTGCATCCATTGCGACCGTGGGGTTAGCTTGGTTGTTGCTGGTGTAGGTATTAACCTTAAATTCACCCCCTTGAGCCACCCCAAGATTGTTGTAGCGTTGAGCATATATCCCATTAGTAGACCCGTCCTGACCAAAACTTTGCCAGGAAATGACAAAGTCCCCATCTGCATCCATTGCGACTGTAGAGTTATATTGATCGCTAGTGGTATAGGTATTAACCTTAAATTCATTCCCTTGAGCCACCCCAGCACTGTTGTAGCGTTGAGCATATATCTCATAGCTAAACCCTTCCTCTAAACTAATCCAAGAGATAACAAAGTCCCCACTTGAATCCATCGCTACTGCTGTGGGACTATATGGATTGCCAGTGGTGTACGTATTAACCTTAAATTCGCCTCCTTGAGCCACCCCAGAACTGTCGTATCGTCGAGCATACATATCAGTCCCGTCTTGACTATCACTTTGCCAGGAAATAACAAAATCCCCATCTGTATCTATCGCTATTACGGGATTATATTGATTGCCAGTAGTGCCAGTATTAACTTGAAATTCGTCCCCTTGAGATGTCCCGTCAGTGTTATAGCGTTGGGCATATATCTTAGTTCCGTCTTGACCATCACTTTGCCAGCAAATAATAAAGTTACCTGCTGCATCTATAGCTACAGTGGAGTTAGATTGATTGCCAATGGTGGTGGTATTGACTTGGAATTCAGTCATGAAAAAACCTCTGAAAAAACTAAAATTTTTATTTCAACAATTACGGTCTAATTAGACAGATTCCTTAGTTATTAGGAATAACTGCACTCGGTCGCAGCCAGTAGTTCAACTCTGGTGCAGTAAATGCTTGGCGGATTTCTTTTCGTTCTTGATTCAAAACCATCGGACGCTGTACACCAGCAAGAAACTGTACATCATAAAGTTCTTGACAGCCTGTGGTGAACTTCAGCATCCCCACCTGTTGCCCATTTCGCAAATCCACAACTGCCACACCACAGAGCAACTTCTCAAATCGTTGAGTTATGGGCAACCCTCCGAAAATATGCCGTTCCCGAATCTGGCATAGTCCCACTAGGGCGTAATACCCTACACAGCACAACCCCCGCAGAAATCCAGGGAGTACACAGACTACTTGTTGGTCTCCTGATTCTGGATGAATGCGCCATATTTCCCCGGCACCAGAGTTGAGTAACCACAAAAACCCGTCATGCCAAATTGGGGAATGGGGCATTGATAATCCATCTACAACTATTTCATTGCTCTCTACTTCCACTACAACTCCACCGTTGGCTTTACCCGGACGCCATCCCCCGACGGTATCTGTCGCACCGAGGGCAGTCACATACTTGGGTTTGCCATCCACCATCGCTAATCCATTCAGGTGACATCGGTCTTCTGGCACTACTTCAGAAATAAATTTCGGATGCCAGCGCGGTACAAAGCTAAAGTCTGGACTCAACGTAGAAAGACACGAAAAGCGGGTGTTGACAATCCACAGCCCTTCTCTGCCAAATTCCAGGTCGTGAATGTTCAGGTCGCCTGTAAAATATGTCATCCGTGGCAAGTAGAGGGCATCGTAGCGTCCGGGCTGGTCTTCTAAAAACTCATAAGCTAAGTCGGGGGCATTGGCTAATAAACAGACTTCATGATGGGTAGCCAGTGCCAATCGTGAACCATTCACTGCCAATCCCATTGGTTTGGAAAATTGGCGTAACAGCATGGTTATCTGTTTCCCATTCCAGCCTACTAGTGCTAGTTTTCCGGCTTGGTAGGTGGTGATGACAACTGAGCCTCCGGCTTGACTCAGCCAGGAGATAAATCCCTGATCGGCATCACATTGAATTAAGTTATTCTCTTCTGGGGCAGTATTGGGAAAAGTGGACAACATAAATCAGTTGAATTAAATTTCAAATTTTGTTGAGGAACTTTAGACTTAGTTAAATACAAAATATACTCAGTGGCTCTAGCCCTTAAAATAGAGCGGTAAATCACCAACTACGAACCCTGAAAATTACTGGTACAAAGCGCTAGTACAGCATGGCGTAAATCCAGCTATCACCTCAATTAAGTAGACAAGTTGCTCAGAGCAACTTGTTAAAGGTGAACAAATTTATGCCAAAGTGTATTGGTGATTGATGTCATTGGTTTTGATGAGTTGTGAAAGTTTGTATTCAGGGCTAAAACCCTTGAAGTTGAATGATAAATCGCTCACTACGAAACTCTCAGAATTAATCACACAGACCACTAAGCGTGGCATTATTGTCAATAAACAAGTCTGTACCAGAAACAGCACTTAAAGGAATCGCCCCCAGAAAATAGGTCGCGCCGCCATAAAGCTGCACTGGATCTAACTTTGCAAATATTTTGAACTTAGTTTTTTATAATGTCTTAGCAGTAAATCTTGTTTGGTAATCTATTGTTATAATAAAGACTATTCTATTTAAAAATAAACTGTATATATACTGAATGTAATAATTAGTTAAAACTTTAATAATTTGAAAACTCGATCGACAAGTTTTGTTACTATAACCGCAAATTGCGTTGTTATGGTAAAGAAAATGCGTAGGTGTATCCTGTCGTATTACATCGCCATGCTTCGTATTAAATATTTAGCCTAAATACGTATAATTATGCGATTTTTCACTTGAAATCAGTAGAGGTAAAAGTAGCAAGCTTGACATAGGATGCCTTGCAATTGCTGAAATTCCTGATAAAAAAGGATTATAAAAATAAAATTACTATTTGACCCACAATTACCTAAAAAAGCTTTTTTGGTGTGCCATTTAAAATTTACGACGAAAGTAGGATGAGACAACAAGAGTGTGGTGTGGCAGTATGGTTCACTGGTCTGAGTGGTGCAGGTAAAACTACTATCTGTCAATTCGTGGAGAAGGAACTGCGGGTACAGGGATACAGAGTTGAAGTTCTGGATGGTGATGCAGTACGTCAAAACCTATGTAAAGGATTGGGTTTCAGCAAAAAGGATCGAGAGGAGAATATTCGGCGCATTGGCTTTGTAGCTAACCTTCTTGCCAGAAATAATGTAATTGTATTGGTTTCAGCAATTTCACCATACCGCGAAATTCGAGAAGAAGTGCGCCAAAGTATTCGATTTTTCATTGAAGTTTACGTCAACGCATCATTAGAAGTTTGTGAACAACGAGACGTAAAAGGGTTATATAAAAAAGCAAGAGCAGGGGAAATTAAGTACTTCACTGGTATTGATGATCCTTATGAAATACCACTCTGTCCTGAAGTCGAATGCAAAACTAACCAGGAAAGCGTTGCTCAAAGTGCAACTAAGGTCTTAGAAAAGCTAGAAGAGTTGGGTTATATAGTTGCTAAAATGAATGATTTATGAGTTAAATAAAGTTTTTAACTCATAACTTTTACTAAGATGCCAATAATTGCCGAATTAACCTGGCTACAGCTTTCTGCGTGAAGCGGTTGGCTATTTGTTGACCTAAACGTTGTACATCTGAATTTACCAATAACTGGGCAATTTGGGATGTAATTTGCACTGGGTCAAAGCCTCTTGTTTCTCGGAGAATACCTAATATACGTTTGATATGCTCTAAGGTTTGTTGTTGTTCAACTGTGGCCGCTGGAGTTTTATTCACTGCTGTCAATCCTACGCGTTCTCGCAACAAGGAGGTAAAGTTATGCAAAACATTTTTACCTAAAGCATCAAGTCCGTTAACAGATTCATCTACTAGTTTGTCACGAATAAAAGCACCGCGTTCAGATGACAGAAATTCTATCCCCTGATTTAGCACTAAATTAAAGTCGTAGTCTTGACTATTACGCGCATTTTTTAATAAGTTTTCTAAGCGATTCCAGCGAAATCTGCCATCTTTAAATAACAAATCTTGCAATGATGCTCTTAATTGCGGTGCTGGATCTGTTAACAGACGTTTGGAAACGTAGGGATAAGCTTCGCTGAGGACTTTAAAGTTGGGATCTATATATATTGCAATACCTTCAAGCGTCACCAGGGAGCGAATAATTAAGGCGTAGTAGGGCGGTACGCGGAAAGGATATTCATACATCAAAGCCGATAGTTCATCGGTGATACTTTTAATATTAAGATCGGCAACACTGGCTCCTTCGGCATCAGCAAAGACTCTCGCAAAAGCTGGAATAATTGGTGTTAAATCGGTTTCTGGTGATAAGAAATCTAATTTAACGTAATCTTTTGCTAATCCTTCAAAGTCGCGGTTGACGACGTGGACGATCGCTTCAATTAAACCATAACGCTGTGGTGGTTTAATCTCGCTCATCATCCCAAAGTCAAGATAAGCTAATTTGCCATCGGTTGTCGCTAACAAATTTCCAGGGTGCGGATCTGCATGGAAAAATCCATGTTCTAGCAGTTGGCGCAGGGAACACTGCACACCCACTTCAATTAGATAACGAGCATCTATTCCTTGGGCGCTAATTTCTTCTGTCTGGGTTAATTTGGTGCCGTTAATCCACTCCATCGTCAAGACGCGACGATTGGTATATTCCCAGTAAATTTTCGGTACGTATATGTCTTTTATGTGACCGTATAACTCAAAAAATCGTTCGGCATTTTCACCCTCATGGATGTAGTCCATCTCTTCAAAGATGCGATCGCCTAATTCATCGAGAATCCCAACTAAGTCACTTCTTACCTTTTTAACCTTTTTCTGCACCCAAGCGGCGAGGTTACGCAAGATATACAAGTCAATGGTGATTCCCTCTCTTAAGTCGGGGCGTTGAACTTTAACAGCGACTTCTTCACCAGTTTTTAGCTTACCTTTATATACTTGCCCCAATGAAGCCGCAGCAATTGGCTGGGCCGACAGTTCTGCGTAAACCTCTTCTGGAGGTGCGCCTAATTCTTCTTTGATAAACTGGTAAGCAATTTCGTTGGGGAAAGGCGGTAATTGGTCTTGTAGTTTAGTTAATTCTTCTAAATATACGGGAGGAACTAGATCCGGTCTGGTGGACAAAGCTTGGCCAATTTTGATGTAAGCAGGCCCTAATTGGGTTAGCAATACTCGTAGCTGAGTGGCTCGGCGGCGGTCATTTTTGACGACAATTCCTCGTTTACTATCCGACCACAATCCAAAAACAAAGGATAGAGTCGGCCCCAACACGGCAAAAATCCGCCGCAAAACTTGCACTTTTCTATTTTGGTAATGGGCTGCTATGCCCACAGGATCATAAAGCGTCTCAGATTGGGCTGCTATTCTCACCTTTTGGGCTGCTAAGAGTCTTGGCGAGCGTACAACTAAACCATCTTCGGGTACTACATCAATAACATTGAGTTCGTCGCTTCGGCGATTTGTGCCGTTGCGACTTTCCTCCTGAATCGGTCGGGAACTAGGGGGAAGTGTCTTAACAATCATGAAGAAGGCCACCAGTCAGAACGATCACATTAAGTATTGTAACAATATGTTTAGAAATTGGGAATTGGGAATGGGGCATTGGGTATTTTTTCCTCATCTCCCTCTGCTTTCCTTACTCCCTAGTACTAATAGGTCTGCTACACTTAAACGGGCATACTAGTTCAATAGTAGTAGGTATTGCTAGTTGCTGAAAGATCATACTTATTGTCTTGTAAGTTAGAAGTATCTGGCATCTGCCCTCATGGAGAATTTGGCTTGATGTTGCTTTGCCTGCGAATTGAAAACTTTGCCCTAATTGACCAACTGGAATTAGAATTTGGCGCGGGACTAAATGTGTTGACAGGTGAAACCGACGCTGGAAAATCTATTATCTTGGATGCAATTGATGCCGCTTTGGGCGGTAAAGTCTCTAGTAGAGTTATTCGCACGGGGACTAGTCGGGCGATGGTTGAAGCTACTTTCACATCAAACGCACCCCTAGCGGCTTGGTTGACTGAACAAGAAATAGATTTACTTGATGAAAATTCTGTAGTCATTAGCCGAGAAATTACAGCCACTGCAAGTAATGTCCGTAGTCGATCGCGGGTAAATGGTGTGTTAGTAAATCGGCAGATCATGGGAGGAATGCGCGATCGCTTGGTGGAAATTACCGCCCAAGGTCAAACGGTGCAAGTGGGACAATCTGCCCAAGTCCGCGACTGGTTAGATTTGTATGGGGGCGACTCCCTAATGCAGCAGCGCCATAAAGTCGCCACGAATTTCAGCGCTTATCAACAGGCGCATTTAGCACTAGAAAAACGCCGGACATCGGAACGGGAACGATTGCAACAACTCGACTTGCTTACTTATCAAGTGCAGGAATTGGGAGCAGCGAATCTGGGCGAACCTAATGAATTGGAACAGTTGGGACAAGAACGGGAACGCCTGAATCATGTTGTTGATTTACAACAAATGAGTTACAAGGTTTATCAGGCTTTGTATCAAAACGATCATGAAACCCCTGCCGCAGCAGATTTATTGGGAGATAGTGAGGCGACACTAAATAACATGGTGGAATACGATACCCAACTACAATATCTGTTGGAATTGGTACGGGACGCACAAGCTGCGGTAATGGAAGTTGGAAGGCAAATTAATGCTTATGGGGACGGTTTGGAAGCAGATCCGCAGCGGTTGGAAGAGGTGGAAGAACGAATTCAGGAGTTAAAGCAAATTTGCCGCAAGTATGGACCGACACTTACAGAAGCGATCGCTTACTACCAACGTATCCAAGCAGAATTAGCCCAACTTAACGACAGCGAACAATCTATCGAAAGTCTGGAACAGCAAGAAAAGGCGTGTTTTGAGAAACTTACCCAAGCAAGTAATCAGTTAACTCAATTGCGGAGTAAGGCGGCGGCTAATTTAGAATCACGTTTGATGGCTGAACTCAAGCCCCTAGCGATGGAAAAGGTGAAGTTTATGGTTGAAATATTACCAGCTTTCCCAACTGCGATGGGAGCAGATAAAATTACCTTTACATTTAGCTCCAACCCTGGAGAACCACTACAACCGTTAACAGAAGTTGCCTCTGGCGGGGAAATGAGCCGCTTTTTACTGGCTTTAAAAGCTTGTTTTTCCCAGGTTGACGTAGCTGGAACAATGGTGTTTGATGAAATTGATGTTGGGGTTTCGGGAAGGGTAGCCCAAGCGATCGCAGAAAAATTATACCAGCTAAGTCAACGTAACCAAGTCTTATGTGTTACGCATCAACCTTTAGTTGCGGCAATGGCCGATCGGCATTTTCGTGTAGATAAGCAAACTATCAATCAAGGCAAAGGTAAAAAAGCCAACAATGATAATGCCGAACAGCGTACCGTTGTTAGAGTTACTACCTTGGATAATTTAAACACCCGTCGGGAAGAACTAGCGCAGTTGGCTGGTGGTAAATCTGCAACTGATGCGATCGCTTTTGCAGAGTCTCTATTACTACAAGCTGCTAACCACCGTCGCGGAAAGCATACTTAACCAAATAATTACGAATTACGAATTACGAATTACGAATTACGAATTATAAATTTAGGCTGCCAATTCTGAAAGGCGTAAACCAGCAATATTCTCACAGGAAAAAGTCTCTTTACCCATACATCGCCGACAGATTAGCTCTATGATTTGCCCTGCCCAGTTACGGAAAAACCATTGGCACAAGGAATCATCTTCTTGAGGAGTTCGAGACAGAGGAATAAAGCCTTTCTTCTGCCATACTTCTGCTGCTGTATAGATATCATCAACAAGAATGGCAACGTGATGGACAGTATTAAAACCTTGCTCCTGGAATAAGCTAGCAATCTGTTCATCTGGCGCGTTAGGTGCAAGGAGTACCAAAATCATGCCTGACGGCATTAAGGCTGAGAGAAAGTACATACTTGCATCTTCGGGCAATAGGTTTTGCTCAAGACAAAAATCATCAGGCCATTTTCCTGGCCCCTCGGTGATTTTGGCATCATAGTTTATGAGAGTTTTACCATAGTCTGTAAGAGTTTCTGAATCAGGAAACAACAGTACATAGTGATCTACGATAACTTGTTCACCAAATAGATGTATGCAAAAAGATGAGTTTAGAAACTCTGGAGTCTTGCACCCATCTTGATACAATAGCAATCCATCATTTTCTACAAAAGGCGACTCCTTATTCATTGAAGTTCCAGCTAAGTTAAAACCTTTTCTAGGATCTACTGGAAGGTTATTGTTCATAATGCTCACCTATAAAAATAATCTATAGTATTTATTCAAAATTGAGGCTTAGAAACAGGGATTATATCTACCATTATACTCAAATTGCTTTGAGCTAATCTCAAACACCTGCAAGGCAATTGTAGTAACTAATAATACTAACTGTCTCTAAATTTGCGCCGAATAATTTTTAACTTATCTCTTCCTTTTATTCTTGATGAGAGACTCTGCATAGTTCGCCTCTTTGTATCCTTCTGAGCGAGAGGCTGCATGTAGCAGGCAAGGAACAGCTTTATTACTCTCCTACTCTAAGTAATTTTTCGGCTATAGGAGCAATCTGTTCTTTGAAATTTTCAAAGACAGCTAATTACGCAATGTGCAACTTTCGCCAAACAAAAATCCCACCCGTATAAAAGCTACAAGATTGTAATTGTTATCTCTTACTGAGGTGGGATTTTTATTATCTGATATCTAATAGATCAGTGCTTCTATTTATACTCTTGTAAAGCCCCTAACTTGCGAATTCCTGGCCAAATCATTGCCGTAGCAATCACCACTACAATTGTGCCAATTCCACCACCCACAACGGAAATCACTGGGCCAAATAAAGCCGCAGTCAAGCCTGATTCAAAGCCCCCTAATTCATTCGAGGCACTAATAAACACGCTATTAATAGCAGCAACCCGACCACGCAAATGATCTGGTGTTCTGATTTGAACTAATGTATGGCGAATTACAACGCTAATGCTATCTAGTGCGCCACCAAGAATCAGCATCAACATAGATAGCCAAAAGGAACGAGAAAGTCCAAAGATAATTGTTACAACTCCAAAGCCAACCACTGACCACAATAAGGACGGGCCTGCTTTACGTAACGGTGGTAAATACGCCAGGGTAATAGCCATAGTCAAAGCACCGATAGAGTGGGCTGCTTGGAGATATCCCAACTCTACTGGCCCCACATGTAAAATATCTTTGGCAAAAATCGGGAGAAGCGCGATCGCACCACCCAACAATACTGCAAACATATCTAATGTGATCGCTGCTAAAATCAACTGATTCTGCCAAACAAATTTAGCGCCAGCAGCAAGCGCTTGGAGTGAGATTGGCTCAGTTGAACGGATGACTTTTTGCTCTTTGATCGCCAGCGTTAAAATAAAACACAGTAAGGCTGCGAGCGCTGCTAATAGATAAACCCCTGTAGCACTTCCTAGTAGCGCAATCCCAAATCCTCCGAAGGCTGGGCCGATAACAGCAGCCAACTGAAAGCTACTACTATTCCAAGTAGCTGCATTGGTAAAGGCGCTGACAGGTATTAATTGCCACATCAGAGCATCACTGGCAGGTTTGAGGAATGCCCTCGCTACACCCGTTAATACCAAACAGGCGTAAATTAGAAAAATTGCACCCTGAGTATAGGAAAGTACACCCAAAGCTAGTGAGCAGAGGGCTAGCAATATTACCGAGAGTAGCATGGTGAGTTTGCGATCGCGGCGATCGGCTACATCTCCAGCAATTAAGGTGAGAACAATCATCGGTAGGACTTGCGCTAGCCCTACACCACCTAATGCGATCGCTGAGTTAGTCCGCTCATAGAGTTCCCAGCCAATCGCTACAGTTTGCATTTGCGACCCCACGAACAGCACCAGCCGTCCGATGGTAAATAGCCGATAGTCTCGAAACTTAAAGGCTGCAAAGGGATCGTGTTGTGCAACCTCAAAGTTATGGGGCTTTGAGTTCTGTTTTCTCGAAGACATTTTTTAGTAGAGTTAAGCCTTCTTCAATATTGGAAATTTGGTCTTCTGAAAGACCTTTGAGCAAGTCGGTAATATGAGCGCGAGTTTGATCTTGGGATTGCTTGAGATGATGTTTTCCATCTTCAGTTAAATTGAGCAGCACCCGCCGCCGCTCTTGAGGATGAGCAATCCGTTTCACGAAGTCGCGTTGTACCAAGCGTTCTATGGTTGCTGATGCCGTGGCAGAGGTGACACCTAAATGCTCTGCTAAGTCAGATAATGAAGCACCAGGATTCCGGTTGATAAATGCTAGCGATCGCAATTGAGGTATAGATAAAAAAGCGGCACTATGGGCACGCATATCCGCTCGGATAAACCGCATCACTAATGGAACTGTTTCCATTACTCTAGCGGCACATTCTTCGGAAGTTGCACCTTGATTAGGTTTATCCAAGGTCATGGGCTTGTTGTTCTCCTAGTTACATGGCCACCCGTGGATAAAGTTTTCCACCAAGGATGGCTAAAATTATTAATGTTAATAAGAGAATTGTACAATCCAGACCAAAGCCATAGATGCTAGTACCATTCAACAGCATGGTGCTACGTAAGCCGTCAACCAGATAAGTCAACGGATTTAAATGGGAAATGAACTTTAACCAACTGGGCATCAACGAGATCGGATATATGGCATTGCTAGCAAAAAATAAGGGCATGGTTAACAATTGTCCAATACCCGTCATCCTTTCTCGGCTTTTCACCAAACAGCCAATAATTAATGAAAAAATACAAAATGTTCCCGCCCCCAGTATGACTAGTAGCAGTACTTGGAGAATAGCTAGGGGATGAAGATTTAGTTTGACACCTAATAAAAATGCTAATCCGTAAATGAATATTACCTGAGATAAGCACCTCACCCCACATGCTAGGGCTTTGCCCAACACCATCGCCACGCGAGGCGTAGGACTAGCTAAAAATTTATGGACAATGCCTAAATCTCGCTCCCAGATTAGCGTCATTCCACCACTAAAAATTGCCACGAACAAAATACTCTGAGCCAAAATGCCAGCAGAAATAAAGTCTAAATAGGGTAAGTTCCCTGTAGGAATTGCGCGAGTTCGGGCGAAAACTTGCCCAAAAATTAAGAGCCATAAAGCTGGTTGCACAGCCCGAACGACTAAATCAGTGGGATCGTGGCGGAGTTTACGGATTTCCAATTCAGCGATCGCCAGGGTTTTTGTAACTAGCTCTTTAATTGCAGAGATCGAATTTCCTCGGACAGTGGGTGGTGCTTTAACCCAACCGTTGAGCAGTACGTCTGGTTCTTGCTGTGTCACGGTAGTTCACTCCTGATGTTAACTGGTCGCCTGTATAGTGAATAAAGACATCATCCAAAGTTGCATTTGGGTTATTTAAAGAAGCTTTTAAGTCCCTTGGTGAACCTGTAGTAACGACTTCACCTTGCTGCATAATCGCCACTCGGTTACATAAGCTATCCGCTTCTTCTAAAAAGTGGGTTGTTAAAAATATAGTTGTGCCGTAATCAGCACAGAGTTGTAGTACAAGCTGCCATACTTGAGTTCGAGCGATGGGATCTAGTCCGACAGTTGGCTCATCAAGAAACAAAATTTGGGGTTGATGGAGAACTGATATGCCAATTTCCAGTTTGCGGATCATCCCACCAGAGTAGTTTCGTACCAAACGTTTTGCCGCATCTTGCAAACCCATGTATTCTAGAATTTCATAGATGCGGCGATCGCGTCCTTTGGCAGGTATTCCATACAGCTTGGCGAAGATTAAGAGATTTTCGTACCCCGTGAGACTACCATCAGCAGAGAGCGCTTGGGGTACATAGCCGATAGCCCGTCTCACAGGATTAGATTGACGAGCCACATCATAGCCAGCTAAGGTTGCTTTCCCTGCACTGATAGGCAGCAAGGTTGTCAACATTTTAATAACTGTACTTTTCCCTGCGCCATTGGGCCCAAGCAGTCCAAACACTTCGCCCTGTTCTACAGATATGCTCAGGTTATTAACTGCGGTGAACTTCCCAAAACGGCGTGTGAGTCCCTGAGTTTGCAAAATCAACGGTTTTGGTTCTTCTTGAGGTTGCGATCGATTTATTTTTCCCGTCAGTATTGTCACAAGTTTGATGCACTTATATTAATTAGCAAATCTAACTATTAGCTTCTCAATAGATTTACCAGAAGTCAATAGACTTCTTGGCATAAATTTGAATCAGAGTAAAAGGAAACTCAGTAGAGTGGCGACGAGCTTATTGATGGGCGAAGTATCACTGGCAAATTAACCCCAAACACTTGCTAGGATAGTCGATAGATGCCTACCTACTTATTTTGAACTTTTAATTGAGATATCTAGACAATAAGCTTGTAATTAGAGGAGTCTTGTAATGTCTGAAATTCAAGAAAAGCATTATGGTCAAATAAAGTCCTTTATTGAGAGAAATCAATGGTCATTGAAAGAAAAATTAGAGAGTGGCTGTAAACGCATAGACATTCAGAATGGTAAATCTAGCAGTTGTGTAAAAGTTTACGAGACAGGTACTATTCAAGTACAAGGCGCTGAATCCAAGTTAAAAGAGGCACTCAACCAAGCAAAAGCAGCAATTGAAAATGAGGAGGGCATTGGGGATATGCTTCCTTTTGAGATTGAGAGATTCCCAGAACTTTTGAAAGAACGAATCACTAATATAGATCCTGTAATTGTTAGATTCATTCAGGAAGCTATCATTACAGTTAAAGCAGGTTCTAACTTGGGTTGTGCATTTTTACTTGGAGGAGCATCTGAGAAGGCAATCTATTTACTTATTGATGCGTATACAAAAGCAATTAAAGATGAAACTTTGAGAAATAAATTTATATCCAGAACCTCTGGAAAATTTATATCTAGAATATTTGAAGAATTCAAGCAATCTTTCAGAAGTTCTAAAAACAAGCCTCAAAATTATGGCTGGACAAATGATTTAGAAATTAAGATTGAACAGATATTTCAATTCTGTAGAATATGCCGTAACGAAGCGGGGCATCCACACTTACCACCCAACTTAGATAAGGGCATTTTACTTGCCAATATGGGGCAATTTGTTAAGTATGTTGAAGATTTATATGAGTTAATTGCTTATTATGAAACTAATGAAGTGGAATTGTAGATTAAATGCCATCCAAGAAATACTACGCCGTTTTTAAAGGTCGAAAGACAGGTATATTCACAAGCTGGGAAGAATGTGAAGAACAAATTAACGGTTTCAGTGGTGCGCTGTACAAGTCTTTTAAGACTAGAGAAGAAGCTGAAGCAGCATTGGAGCTTACAGAGCAAAATTTTATCCCCCCAAGTGAGCAAAAAGAAGTAAAGCAGCAGAAGACAAAAACAAAAATTTCTCCTGCAAAAGAGTTAATTTTGGATAGCGTTTGTGTTGATGCCTCATGTTTAGGTAATCCGGGTTATGTCGAATACCGAGGTATTCATACAGCGACACATAAAGTTATTTTTCATAAAAGTCCAATGCCAAATGGAACGAATAATCTTGGAGAATTTTTGGCTATTGTTCACGCTCTTGCACACCTGAAAAATCAAGTTAGTGATATACCTATTTATTCCGATTCAGAAACAGCTATTCTGTGGGTAAAAAACAAAAAAGTGCGAACAAAGTTAAACCGAAGTACGGACAATGAAGAAATATTTAATTTGGTAGATAGAGCATTAAATTGGCTGGAAAGTCATGAGTATACTAATCCTATTCTCAAATGGAATACTATGTCTTGGGGAGAGATTCCAGCAGATTTTGGTCGTAAATAAGCTTGCGTCGAGGAGTGAGGCAACAACATGACATACATAACCTATAAAGTGATCGCATCTCTAAAATCCATCCTAAGCCAGAGAGTTAGTTTAGCAAAGGCGATGTCTACGATGGGGTACGCCTACGCAGCTTTATCAGATATTCTGAAATAAAATCATATCTATAAACCTTCAGCAAAATATCCGATTATGGCGATCGTTGTTTCCCTTAGCCCAGAATTAGAAGCACGACTCCGCGAGAAAGCTACACAGCAGGGACAAGACGTTAGTTTCGTTGCAGCCCAATTGCTAGAGGCTGTCCTAGAGTGGGAGGTGCAAGACTCAGAAGCAGCTATTAAGGGTATTCAGCAAGGATTAGAAGACTTTGAAGTAGGTAGATTCCGTTCATTTGATGATTTTGCTGACGAGCAACGTCGCAAGTATAATCTGCCAACCGATTTATGAAATACCGCATTGAAATCTCTAGTGTAGCTGAAGCAGAAGCAGACAGTGCATTTTTGCAGTTATCTCAAGTTACTTCTCCTGAAAGAGCAAGTCAGTGGTATGCAGGATTACTACAAGTTATTGAGTCTTTATCGCAAATGCCAAGCCGATGTTCTCTAGCTAGAGAAAATGATTATTTTAGCCAAGAAATTCGCCAGATACTTTACGGTCGAGGACGCAATTCATACCGAATAATTTTCACGATTTTGGCAGGACAAGAAATATCGACAGTACGTGTTCTTCATATCCGTCACGCTGCACAGCAGACCCTTGGTGAATCACTGGATGCTCTGAGACGACCTAAAGACTAGTAAGCGCACGGGGGTACGTTGGAGCATATTAAACTTATAACAGCAAAGCGATCGCATCTGGTAATTTTGAGAGCGATCGCATTAAAAATTATTGAAAAACTGAGCGCGATGAATACGAATTATATAACATCTCTGGTTATCTTCAACATTTTATTTCCACCAGGCTGTAGTTCGTATTCAACCTTTTCAATATCTATTTTGTAACCCTTTGAAGTGTAATATTTGACAATTTCATCTAAATGTTGTGAATGTTTCCACATTAAAGTTATGAGGGGGAATATTCTGACTTCTTTAGCAATACGCAACATCTCACCTACAGAATCTAGGTGAAAATCGTAATCGAGATGGTCTGAATATAAAAACAGTAAATGTGAACAAAGCGCTATGTCAAATTCTTGATTATTAAATGCCAGTTTTGGCAATTCACCGATTGTGTATCTGTTGCTTTTNTTGCCAGCTTCATAATCAGACATAAATTCTTGAATAACTTTCACCCTATTATGTCGCAAATCATCCGGGGATTTATGATAGCTCCATACCCAATCATTCGTTTTAGCCTTGACTTGATTAATAATATCATCTACTACTTCATTAAATCTTTGCAATATTTCATCACTGGAGAATTGGTACAGTGGATCAACAGAAACTACACTTTTACGCTGACGTGTCATTTCTGCATTGAAGCTTGCTAGCCCATCCCCAATCCCAATGATTCTTTTATTTAAATCAGCATTTGTTAAATTGAATATTTTTATATATTCATCCATTGACCTCCCAAAAGGAACTACTTTATCTAGAACCATTGCCATAGAATTTTCCTCGCAAAGGACTGATTAAACAAGATAATAGTAAACTCAAAATGTTTTATTCACTGCAAGACGGCAATCATTCAGAAGCACGTCAAGTTCTTTTACAACTGCTAAGGAATTTCTACCTCTAAACACAGCAGCGATCGCAGCTTCATAAGGATTTCTACCTGTTTTTTGCAAATTTGTACATATTTAACTGTCTAGAGTCGAGGTTGATAAATCTCACCGATGGCAGAAAATAGCGATGGCTGCGCCAACGCTTTCAGCGAACGCAGTTTAAAAATATCTCTACAGCAGATGCCAGCTACAGTAACTATATCAAAGACCTAATACAATACCTACGTATACCCCATTATCTTGCTTTAGAGTGATACTGCACTGCATCCAACCTACCTGGAAAAGAATAAGGTAGGTTGAATGGTAAGAATAAAGTTTTTCAATAAATTTTATATTTTTGTGAATTGTCTTGCTGGTTATACTACCTCTAATGCTTATTCTTAGGACTTTTGCAGCTTACTTTGCTAGCTCCAGTAGTTACCTTGACTAATCAATGAGGTTAAGAGAAACTAACTAAATACTGATGCGTGTGCTTATAATACTAATAAGTTTTGTAAAGATTCTGAGATATATATGTTGAAACATGGAACATTAGTTAACAAATGGCGAGTTTGTATCTAAAAATGTTCCTAGGGCTATATTTGTAGCCTTCTGCTAAGGCAGTACAATTTAAGCGTACTTATCCTGGTTGACCAAAAGAATGGAGACATTAGAGTTCATAATCTATCCAGACGGTCGGGTACAAGAGAAAGTCACTGGCATTGTGGGTAATTCTTGCGCTGAAGTTACAGCAGCAATAGAGGCACAGCTGGGGCAAGTACTTAATCATGAGCCAACCTCAGAATATTTCGCCGCCAAGGTGCAGCAATCTAATGTGGCGAATACACACACCACTTACAGCGATTGGTAAGTTTTCACAGTAGTTTAGTGTTATTAATTCACAACCACCATGTCACACTTTAGCCAAATTAAGACTCAAATCCGTAACCTTGATTCTTTGAAAGATGCTTTGACTGAATTGGGCGTAGACTGGAAACCAGGCCCACGCGAAGTCCGTGGCTATCGCGGTCAAACCCATCCTGCGGAAGTTAGTATTGAGCAGGAAAATGGCTATGACATCGGTTTTAGATGGAATGGCAAAGAATATGAATTGGTGGCTGACTTGCAATATTGGCAGCAAGATTTGTCTGTAGATGGATTTTTGCGCCAAGTAACACAGCGCTATGCTTATCAAACAGTTGTGAAAGAAACAGCTCGTGTTGGTTTTCAAGTTTCTGAACAACAAAAAAATGAAGATGGTTCAATTCGCCTGGTAGTACAGCGCTGGAGTGCGTAATGGCTGATTTTCTGCCGTCGCCGGAAGAACAAGAAGATAACCGTTCCGGTTTGGAACCAGAACTAGGGGGTTTTTTACGAGATGCCCCAGAACGTTCTGGTTTAGAACCGGAATTGGGTGGTATATTGCGCCAAAATGGTGTTTATGTTGACGAAATCACCTGTATCGGTTGCAAGCATTGCGCTCATGTTGCCCGTAACACCTTTTATATTGAACCAGATTACGGGCGATCGCGCGTGGTTCGGCAAGATGGGGACGCTGAGGAAATTATCCAAGAAGCAATTGACACTTGTCCAGTGGATTGCATTCATTGGGTTGATTACACTGAACTGAGAAAGTTAGAAGACGAGCGCAAATATCAGGTAATTCCTATAGTGGGTTATCCTGTAGAACATGCAGTTGCTGCTAGCGAACGTCGGCGTAAAAAGCAAAAGTTAAAAACCAAAAAATCCCGTTATTAAGATAAAAACGTTAAATCAATATAATAAAGGACTGGTATATCCAGTCCTTTTGTTTTTCGTTATGTAGTTAATTTCCGCTGCACGGATAATTTTGAATCCCCTGTAAGGGCTAACTCCCTTCATTTGAAATTTAGAGGATCGTGTTGTGAAAGTAATTTTTCTACTTTTGCCTCATCTAACCTAGCGGTTAATCTTCTAGTTTCGTGCAAGTCTCTAGTAGTTTTTGCCAAAGTAAAAGTTGAGCCAACAGAGAAAGCCATACCCATACCCATAAAGCCTTTCACCCAGCCATTTACAGGTAAATTGACAATACCGAAGCTGGTCATAGAAATAGAAATCACAAAAGCTGCCCAAGTTTGAATAACCCAAGCTGCACTGTCTTTTTGGGTACCAATTGTTTGCATATTTTCTACCTTTGATATGAGTTATTAATACCAATTCTTAATTTGTAATTAAGAAGCGTAAGATTTAATCTGGGTTTCCAGACTTGTATCTATAGTTTAGTAGTTTAGTTTTGGAGAATTGGTGTTAACAGTAATTATATTTCTTGGTAGGTTTACTGGAATTAATAGTAAGACCAGTTTCGTAACTGGACTNNNACAAGTGAGTTTAAGAGCAATNGTAGTCAGTAAAAACTGGCACAAGATTTGTACCAGTTTTACAAGTGGCATTAAAAAGATGAGTTTAGTTATTCATCTGGAAAAGTCTGTACCTTGCCATCAGGACTGAGAACAACTCGAATTCTGACATTTTGTCCATTTTTATTAGCGGAAACAAAAGGTTTGCCAACTTCAGGCATCCCAGCGTTATCAACGAATTCTCTTGCTGCCTTATTAAGGGGGAAAATTCGTTCAATTGTGCCGTCAACACCAACTATCAAACTGTACTCTAATGTTTGTCCCAGTCCAGTAGGTGGTTGCCAACGCTTTGTTAGATATTCTCTAGCTTCTGCTACTTGAGTTGTGTCAAATAATGTGCCAGTAGCTACTTCTCTGGATGTAGGGTTTTTACCTGTGTCCCCTAATTGATCGATAAATGGATTATTAGCAGCGGTTCTAGAGGAGGGAAGTTGTGAAGTAGGTTTCTCTCCAGCAGAAGATTGCTGTAAGGAACTGATTCTTTCTTCTAGTTGTTGTGAGGTTAGTGGAGAGGGTTGGGTTGGAGTATTGACACGATTATTATTGGGTATGGTGTCAAGAGATGGAGGCAGGACTGGTGAGATATTAGTTGGTAAGCTATTGGCGTTAGAAGATAGTCTGGGTGGCAAATTCCGCAGTTGAGGGATAGCGCCGGGTTGGGAATTTGACCCGGTTGGATTCTGTGCTAGATTTGGTAATATGGCAATTTCCTGACCTGGGATTTTGCTGGATGGTGCGCTCGCTCGATTACTAGGAAGGGTTGCAGTCGTCCCTTGAGGTATTGTCAATGTATTTGGTAGTGCTGGAGAGAAACTAGAACTAGGGGCTGTTAGAGGTGCTTGGGGTAAAGTGGATGTGGAAAGTGGAGGGGTAGAATCTAGCAAATTATTTGATGGCGGGGTTAGCCCAGGTTCAGGCGTGGGAAAGTTTAGTGAGGATGAAGGTTCTAGAGCAGTCTTTACTGCTTCTGAATTTGATGTTTTTGCTGTCTGCTGTTGCTTTTCTCTAATATTGTTAGCATATTGCCAAGTAACTGGTAAAAAACCTATACCTAATACTAATACTGCGGCAATAGGCGCCCAAGCAGGAAACCTCAGAGTCGAACCTGTGCTGTTGAGAGTTGGAAGTGCCATGACATCAGTTGAATATTCATCTAAAGCACTTGCCAAATCGAATAGTTGCAGCAAACTGAGTTGAATTACGGGGCCAGATGAATAGTTGGCCAGAGAACCAAGAAATAGGTTGTGAGTTAAATAGCTGCTTGGTTCTAAATGGATATTTGCCCCTGGAATCTGGGTACTAGAGGCATTTAATGTTTTTGTTGAAGACTTTAATTCCGGCTCATCTAGTGCTGTGCTTGACTCTTGGGTACTGGAGAAATTGACCCAAAAGCTTTCTGGAGACTGTTGGAGGAATTGCTGTACATAGTTGGTGACAGCATCACATAAAGTTTCGAGTTGCTCGCGATCGCCCCGAATTGGAACTCTGTGTTCTTCTGGTAGTCGGGGATCGTCAAAACGTAGCTCAAAACTCAGATGTTTGAGGACAGTTTTCCCCATCCAACGAGACAGAGGTGAGCTTTGCGCGAATACTTCTAGCGTGCAAGTCGGTGGTGTGTAGCAACGAATAACTGAATTTGATAGAGGCATGACAGGAACTACAAAGAAGACTATATTGGGATTTTGCAAAAATTTAGCCAGTTGCTTGCAAACTGGCGTGCAAGGAGGAAGCATTGCTGATAGTGCATCGCCCAAGAGCTAATGACCATCAAAAAGGAATCCTTACCTAGCAAACTTTCATGAGCAAATTTTGGTTGAAGAATTTCAAATCTAAAATTTAAAATTTTGTTGAACGGTCTATAAGTGCTAGCCAAAGACGGCGATGCCCACCAGGAGCGCTGTAAAAAAGTAAATCTACAAGCAGTTTTAGGGCCAGGTTGGTTAGTAAATCCGTTGAGATTTGCTCGTCCTCTTCCATCCGCTCTTGGTAAGTGTTGCAAAAAGCATCAATATAGTCTCCAAGTAAAGCAGCCTGGTGAGGTTCCCGGTTATTTTCTGCCATTTGTTCTAACAGACCAACAGCGCGGCGAATCAATTCCTGGTGCTGTTTGGCTAGATAGCAGATGATCAAAACAAGCGATCGCGCTTCTTCGACATCTAGCTTTTTTCGCCCTCCTTGACCTTTGCGTAGAGGATTTGATTGGCGCAATCGCCATAAGGCTACGCGGTCTGGCACTCTTGACTCTAAATTCAGATCGGTTGCCGCCGAAAGCATTGCCTCTGAACCAATCCCAGTTAAGGTTTCTAGCGCCAAGAGCACCAAGTCTAATTGGGTTTTGATATTGTCCCATTGAACTGTATTTGGCGCTGGAAGCTTGATTAAATCCTCCCACTGGGAATTTGGAGTGGCTGAGTTGGCGGCCGAGTGCATAACTTTTAGCATAGGTGATCAAGCTGATAGGGGATGTTGCTGTTACCCATTTTGAAACCAGACTCTTAAGAATTAAGCTTGGTTTCCCATAGCTATGAGCCAGAGGCTTCAGCTAGCTTTTTTATCTGGTAAACAGTAGGTATCTTTGTCCTACTCTAGATGAAAATTTATTTTCAACAAAGTAAAAAATTATCAATTCTAATTAAGGTTGACCCGATTTTCGCTGCTAGCTCCGTACAAGAGTATAAATAAACTATTGTTAAAAATGCTAACCGCTAACGATCGCTAAGTAATTATGTAGAATACCTCCTAATTTGTTTGCGTTTTTAAATTTTGAAATTTCTTGATATTTATTACTTGGTCTTAATATATACATAATTACTCTACAAATGTTTTGACGATTTGCTAAAGGCACTTTTTGCTGTTGGACATTACCCTAAGTGAGTTTCACTTGTGTGCAGCCTGTTATTTCAGTATAGGTTGGGCAACATCAGGACGATTGACGCCTTCATGAATAAAACTGATGACAAACTTAAAAATTTGATAAAGTCAGCGTTTGAAGATGTTGGGTGATTGATTTATTCCAACTTAGTTGGTGATAGAGATATAACCGCAAACCACGCACATATCAGAACTCATTTATAAAGTTAATGGGCAGAGGTAATAATTTAGACATTTACCTATGAGAAAAACTCAAGTCTAGTCTCGTGACTTTGGCTCTCATGTCACTTTCAATTACTGCTTCAGCTTCTTGTAGAGTTTCTATTTCTACATCCATATAATTTATGATATATTTTATTTAATTAGAATATTAATCTCTAGTACTTATAGGTATTAGATAAAAGGTAAGTAGCGTGGTTTGCTAACCTGTAAACCACGCTTCGTGAATCTCCTAATGTTTAGTTTGGTACGGGATAAATAGCAAAATATCACTATTTTTATCCCACTAGCCATAACCTTTTTGAGTAGGCATTTCTGACAATTTAAACTAAATCGGGCTACTAATTTTCTGTCTTATCCGCGCACGAAATGCTTTCATTGTCGCATTTCTACCATTAGTTTTACTTAGCATTAAATATTCGGGAATTATTTTGGTAATGGGGAGATTAGTAAAAATAGAACTGATATTTGATTCTAGATATTTCCCATCAGATAACACATTTATTTCCAACTTGCTTCCGTTCCATCGCCATAGCTCTGGTACTCTTAAAGCTTGATAATTATTGAAACGAGTGCGGGAGGTAATATCAATTTCAATAGCTAAATCTGGAGGCGGGTCGGTTTCTAAATTTATTCTATCTTTGCCCCTAATTTTAGCTTCATTTTGGATATAGAAACAATCATCGGGTTCTACCCCAGCATCCATACTTTCCTTATCAAAAGTCGTAGAACCCAAACTCCAAAATTCCAGATCGAGTTCTTCTAATAAAACTTTTACCAAGTCGCCAATAATAACTTTAGCTACTTCATGCTCTGGCAATGGAGCCATTATTTCTAGCACCCCTTGACTGTAACCTATCCGCGAACTGCGATTGTCTCCTAATTCTGCTAAAATGCGTTTGTATGCCGACCAGGAGACATCTTTAATCAACAACTGATGACCTGCTCTAACAATTAATTGATTGAGTTCAAGTAACATAGCATTCCTGCTTTTTATTTTATGTGAGCAACGGTAACACCACTGCCGCCATCTGCTTGTTCTGCTGGTTCGTAGTTGTTCACTCTGGAATGCTGTTGCAAAAAGGCGTGAACTCCTTGTCGTAGCTTACCAGTGCCATAGCCGTGAATAATCCAGATTGGGCCTGTAGCTTCCGAGATGGCTTTATCTAAAATGTATTCGGCATCAGCCACCCGTTTTCCACGCAAATCGATGGTATTTTGAGAAGTCCGAATTTCTGGGACATTTTGCGGTGGCGGGGTTACTGCTGCTGGGGCTGGTTTGGGTTTAACGACTGGTTCAGCTTTTTGACCATCTAAAGATTCTATATCTTCTAACTTCACAGCCATTTTCATTAGGCCAAAGCGAACGCTTAACTGGCCATCTTCATCAGGGGCGGTGATTACGTCGGCTGTCTGTCCCAATTTGGGAACGCGGATGCGATCGCCTACTTTGGGCATAAACCCAACTTTTGGTTTGGCTGGTGTTGCTGGCTGATATTGTTGGCCAATTTGATTCAAAGCATTGGTAGCTTGCTGCGCTTCTTGGGCTGTGGGCGTACCTTTCTGCAAACGGCGGATTACTTGGGCAATTTCACCTTTTGCCTGAGCGATCGCTTGCTGCACTGCTACTTCCTGTGAAGCCCGCAAACTGCTTTCCCTTTCCTCCAGACTTGCGGCTTTTGCGGATACTTCTTTATATAAACGTTCCGCTTGCTGCAACAAAACTTGGGCTTCGGCTGCTTTGGTTTCTTGGCGGCGGCGTTGCGCTTCTAAGCCAGCAATCACCTGGTTAACTTCATCTGTGGCTTCTCCAACTTGGGTTTTTGCCTGTTGCACCACTTCTGGTTTTAATCCCAAGCGCAGGGCAATTGTCAGGGCATTAGAACGTCCGGGGATGCCCCACAGCAGACGATAAGTAGGCGACAAAGTACTTTCGTCAAATTCTACAGAGGCATTTTCAAAGCGATCGTCTTCGTATTTCAGGGCTTTTAGTTCGCCGAAGTGAGTGGTCGCGATCGTTAGCTGGGAATGGTTGGCAAGATATTGCAACAAGGCGATCGCTAAAGCACTACCTTCCACTGGATCGGTTCCTGCGCCGACTTCATCAAGTAAAACGAGTGCTGAGTTAGAAGCAGGAAGTTTCTCCTCTGCTTCTCTGCTCCCCTGCTCCCCTGCTCCCTTGCTCCCCTGCTCCCCTGCTTCCCCATTCCCCAATGCCTCTAAAATCCGACTAATACGGCGGATGTGTCCAGAGAATGTGGATAAACTCTGCTGTAAGGATTGTTCATCGCCAATATCTGCCAACACCTTATCAAACCAAGGTATTTCTACTGGTTCGCGGGCGGGGACAAATAAACCCACTTTGGCCATTAATGCTGCTAACCCCAAAGTTTTTAAGGTTACAGTTTTACCGCCAGTATTTGGCCCGGTAATGGTTACAACCCTAATTAGCGGGTTAATCAGCAAATCTACAGGAACTACTGGTTGCCCTTGTTCATGCTGTTGTTGCCACACTAACAAAGGATGTCGTAAGTTCCGTAAGGTAATGATTTCCTTGTCTTCACGCCGGATAAATCGCGGGGGATTCGCTCCTAACCAGAAACTATATCTCGATCTAGCGGTTGCCAAATCCAAAGTGGTGGCGATCGCTAACAATCTCTCTAAATCTGGCTTAACTGCGGCTACTTGTTCCGTCAAAACACGGCGAATCGTTTCTTCTTCGGCTTGCTCTCTTCTGATGATCTGCCGCAGTTGGTTGCCTAGAGGTACTACTGAATTCGGTTCCACATACAGGGTGGCACCGCTGGTAGAGGTATCGTGGACTATACCAGGAATAGCATCTTTTTGGGGTGCTTTTACGGGGATAACAAAGCGATCACTCCGTTGCGTAATCAGCTGTTCTTGAACTGCGCCAGATTTTGCCTGTAAGATATTTTGCAGCTTTTGAGTAATTTGGCTACGTAATCGCCGTAAGTCTGTGCGAATTTCTCCCAGTTTTTGACTCGCGCGGTCAGTTACCTGAGCCCGTTCATCAATACAGCGGTGAATTTCCTGTTCTAGTTCGGGATAAGTCCGTAAATCGGCAACCAAATCAGTCAATATCGGCAAATCTTCTTGATTGTCGATGACACGGCGCAAATTTCTGGCACCAGAGAGGGTAGTAGCGATCGCTAACAGTTCTTCCCCTGCCAAAACTCCACTGCGTTCTGCTCGTTCTAAGGAATCGCCAATATCTTGAATTCCCTCAAATGACAGTCCCGTGGTCAGGCGACTTTCCAGTTGGTAGATTTCTTTGGTTTGCTCTAACAACAGTTCGCTTTGGGTCTGAGAATCAGGTATTTTCAGATGACGCGCAGCTGTCGCCCCCAGCTTAGTTGCGGCAAAGGTAGCAAGGTGCTGGCAAAGGCGATGCCATTCTAATAATTCTAAGGTTTCAGATTGGATCAAGGTTTCAACATCTAATCTGAAATTATGGTAACAATTCTAGCTCCTAGATGGATAAATCTTAAAGGAGAAAATTTTGCTTTAATTCAATCAGCCAGCTAGTCCGTGGCAATAGCCAAGTAATAACTGGCACATTAAACTATCTTTTTTGAGAAAATACCCCAACCAACTGCCATCGGAAACAACACAGAAACGAATTAGGCAGCAACTATTTCTTGGGCTAGAACGTAAGGTTGAACGATGAGAGTATTAAATCGCTTACTGCGATCGCCATTCCATTCTCCCACTTGTACTGTTGTGGGTTTGGTAATCAATTGTTTATCAATCCACTGTTCCACTGATGGAATGTTATCACTGGCGATCGCTACTCCAACATCCACCAAATCTAGCTCAAGTGCCACCAAAATTACTGCATCTCGTTGTACATGAGGAATTAACCATTCCCACTCTGCCTCATCCAAAATTTCTGTTAATTCCGCTCTTAAATCCGACATTACTTCCCAACTATTGATTGATAGATATCTATTTTTACATTATTCACTACTTCCTAGTTCCTGACAAATGACCACTAACAAATGACTAAACCTCTGACTTCATCTCATCAATTTCAAATAAAGATACAATTACTCCAGCAATGGGAATAGATATAAAAACTCCTAGTAAACCTGCTACTTTAGCGCCTACTAGCAAAGCAAAAAACACCACTACAGGATTAAGATTCAGCGCACCTTGCATAATTCGGGGCGCAATCAAGTTGTCTTGTATCTGCTGGAGGATAATACAAGCTATCAATACTTTCAATGCTAACCAAACACCTTGAGACAACACAAATAGAGTAATTGTGCTTACTCCTAATGTTGCTCCTATGCCAGGAATGATATCAAGAACTCCAACTATTATTGACAATATTAAAGCAAAAGGTACTTGTAATATTAAGAAAACGACGAAAGTCGTACTTGTGAGAAATGCACTTAATAATAACTGACCTCTAAAAAATCCTAAAAATGACTTTCTGATTATAATTGTAAATCTATTGCGGCGATGTTTAGGTACAATTTTTAAAATAAAGTTCCACAGCTTGTCTCCATCTAATAACATGAAGAAAGCCACAACTGCAATTAATACAAAAGTCACAAAGTTAGTCATAAACCCTTGTAGAATAGCTAAACTAGTCACAAGACTTGAGACAGCTTGGTTCCGCAGTTGTTCTTCAATAAAACTTAAATCTATCTGTAAATTCCGGCTTCGCAAAATTCCTTCTATTCGCTCTAACAAAGGTACTAAAGAATTCAAAAATGCAGTGATACTATCAATTAATTGTTGTCCTTGAGATAAAACCGTTAAGCCCACGGTAATTATCAGACCGCCTATAATCACAATACTGAGCAAGAAAACAAGACTAACAGCTACACCGTGGGGTAAAAAACGCCGCAGCCCTTGTACGGGATAGCTGAGTAAAAAGGCCAAAATTGCAGCGAATGTGAAAATAACAATGACTGCTTCAAAATAAGCTAAAAGCTGTACAATTGCCCAGCCAGAAGCAACTAAAAGCAAAAATCTAACTAATGCTAGATTATTTAATCGCTCCCAAAAATTCTTGGCTTCAAAGCCGCTCATAATAATTCATAATTCGTAATTTTTAATGACGCTCACGGACTCGCTACCGCTGCGCTAACGTAATTCGTCGTAATTAAGCCGCAAAAACGCTAGTTGTTTAGTGTGATAAAGTTAGCTGCCCTGTAAGATTGAGAGTTATTTGTTGGAAGTCCTTTACTTTATTGCTAGAGGAATAGAGCTTAAGATTAAAGTAATCTAATAGCGATCGCTACCTCCCTAAAGCATATATCTGTTGTATCTCTAGATTCATCGTCCTAAATCATGCATTTCGTTAATTACTGTGGCACACTTTTGTGTCAACGCTTCCAACTCTTCTTTATTACTGGAACTGGGAGCATCAATCAAGTTACCAATTCTGACAGTGATGGGAACTGCACGGGGTAGGGACGAGCCTTTTTGTAAAATCTTCTCAGTACCCCAGACACTTACTGGTAATATTGGGGCTTTTGCTTTCGCCGCTAGCAGCAGTGCGCCTCTTTTGGGGTCTGTAATTCGACCATCTGGGGTGCGAGTACCTTGCAAGAAAACACCAACAGCCCAACCTTTATTGAGATATTCTAGGGCAGAACGGATGGCATTGCGATCGGCATTTCCGCGACTGACTGGGTAAGCGCCATACAATTTAATCGCTTGCGCCAAAACGGGGATATTAAATAACTCTTCCTTAGCCATATACGCCACTGGACGACGTACACAATTAGAGACAATCGGCGGGTCAAAGTAACTAGCGTGATTACTCACTACTAATAACGGCCCTGATTTGGGGACATTTTCCGCACCATGAATCTGGCCCCGAAAGTAAGCGTGAAGCATGGGGCTGACGACTGACCATTTAAAGGCGTGGTAAAGTGCCAGACTGATCAACGGTTCGCGGTTTTTGTCCACAGAAGATAATGCAAATCAAACTGAATTTAGCATACGCGATCGCAACGCCCAAATCAAACGCAAAAAGCTGTGGAGATAAATTGCTTCACCCATCAGGGAATACTAAATCTGGAAGTATTAAAGATTTAGCAATATGCTTAACACTATTGTCAGTATTCCTGGATATCGCATCAGTGAAAAACTCTACAACGGTTCTCGAACCGTGGTTTATCGCGGTTATCGAGAAACTGACTCATTACCTGTAGTGATTAAATTGCTCAAAAATCCTTATCCGAGTTTCAGCGAACTCTTATCGTTTCGTAATCAGTACACCATAGCCAAAAATATCAACTCATCTCTAATCATTCAAACCTACAACTTGGAACCGTATCAAAATGGCTATGCGTTGGTGATGGAAGATTTTGGCGGGATTTCTCTTAAAGATTATTTTACCTCTTACCAGATGCGACATATCACTTTTCTACAAGAGTTTTTACAGATAGCGATCGCACTGTGCAATACCTTAGATATACTCTACCGCGAACGGATTATTCATAAAGATATCAAACCCGCCAATATTTTAATTAACCCTGAAACCAAACAAGTTAAATTAATTGACTTTAGTATTGCATCTCTGCTACCACGAGAAACCCAAACGCTGATCAGTCCAAATGTATTAGAAGGGACACTCAGTTATTTATCACCAGAACAAACAGGCAGAATGAATCGCGGGATTGACTATCGAACTGATTTTTATGCTCTAGGTGTAACTTTTTACGAATTACTAACTGGAAGATTACCATTTAAATCAAACGATCCAATGGAGTTGCTACATTGTCATATTGCAAAAGATCCAGAGAAAATCAAAAGTGAAGAAATTCCACAAGTGATTTCAGATATTGTCATAAAATTGATGATGAAAAATGCTGAAGATCGCTATCAGAGTGCATTAGGATTAAAATTTGATTTAGAAAAATGTTTACATCAGCTAAAATCAACTGGCAGAATTGACAACTTTACAATTGCCCAAAGTGATGTGTGCGATCGCTTTATTATTCCCGATAAACTCTATGGACGAGAAGCCGAAATAGCCGCCCTCCTTGAAGCCTTTGAAAGAGCTAGCAAAGGTGCAACTGAAATGATTCTGGTAGCTGGTACTTCAGGTATTGGTAAAACTGCCGTTGTTAACGAAATTCATAAACCGATTGTGCGCCAACGCGGTTATTTTATCAAAGGTAAATATGACCAATTTCAACGGAATGTTCCCTTTATCGCTTTTGTACAAGCATTCCGAAATTTAATGGGTCAATTATTAACAGAAAGCACTTCTCAAATTCAGCAATGGAAAATTAAAATTTTAGAAGCTGTAGGTGAAAATGGACAAGTAATTATTGAAGTTATTCCCGAATTAGAAAAAATTATTGGTAAACAAACACCAGCCATAGAATTATCAGGAAGCGCATCACAAAATAGATTTAATTTATTATTTCAAAAATTTTCTCAAGTTTTCACTAGCGTTGAACATCCATTAGTAATATTTTTAGATGATTTGCAGTGGGCTGATTTGGCATCACTGAAATTAATGCAGTTATTAATGGCTGATACCAAGTATCTTTTATTAATTGGTGCTTATCGAGATCATGAAGTCAATCCAGTGCATCCGTTGATGTTGACTGTTAATGAGATGCAAAAAACAGCAGCAACTATTAACACAATTACTTTAGCATTATTAAGTCAAGGAGATGTGAATCAATTAATTGCTGCAACGCTTAAATGTTCAGATAATTTAGCGTTACCAATTTCACAAATAGTCTATCAAAAAAGTTCTGGAAATCCATTTTTTTGTACTCAATTTCTTAAATCATTATATCAGGATGGGCTAATTACATTTAACTTGACAGAGGGCTACTGGCAATGTGATATTAGCCAAATTAATCAACAAGCAGTCACAAATGATGTAGTTGAATTCATGGTATTGCAATTGAGAAAGCTATCACAAGCCACTCAAGATGCTTTGAAATTAGCTGCTTGTATTGGAAATCAGTTTGATTTGAAAACATTGGCAGTTGTTTTAGAACAATCGCAAGCAGAAACGGCAACTAATTTGTGGAATGCATTGCATGAGGGTTTAATTTTACCTACTAGCGAGGTCTATAAATTTTATCTTAGTGAGGGAAGTCAAGCGATTGCTGAAGAAAATTCGGAAATTGTTAACTATAAATTTTTACATGATAGCGTCCAAGAAGCTGCATACTCTCTTATCCCTGAAGAACAGAAAAAAGCTACCCATTTACAAATAGGTAAGCTATTACTTCAAAACACATCTGAAATCCAAAAAGAAGAAAAACTTTTTGAAATTGTTAATCAGCTAAATATTGCATTCATACTGATTATTGATCCAATTGAACGAGAACAACTCCTCAAATTGAATTTAAAAGCAGGTAGAAAAGCACAATTGGCAACTGCTTATACATTAGCAGTTGAATATTTAACAATAGGTTTAGAACTTTTACCTGATGAGAGTTGGTACAGCCAGTATGAACTAACACTATTACTATATCAATCCATTACAGAAGTACTTTGTCTGAGTGGTGACTTTGAACGCATGGAAAGCTATGCAACTGTAGTTATACAACAAGCAAAAACTCTCCTCGAACAAATTCCTATCTACAATGTCAAAATTCAAGCTTACATGGCACAGGCACAGCACAAGAATGCTTTGCAAACTGCACTAACTGTTCTTCAATCAATAGGGGTGGAACTGCCTCAACAAGTCAATCAAACTGATATTGAGTCTGAACTGGAACAAACAAAATGTCTTTTGGCAGATAAACCAGCGATGGATTTACTAGAACTGCCAAAAATGACGGATGTGAATATTCTGGCAGCAATGCAAATTTTGTCAAGTATTATGTCAGCAGCTTACCAAGCAAATCCCCCATTGTTTCGAGTAATTATCTTTAAACAAGTTCAACTATCAATCCTCTATGGTAATGCTCCAGAATCTACCTATGCTTATGCTAGCTATGGACTTATACTCTGCGGTGTTCTCGGAGAAATTGATACAGGATATCAATTTGGGGAAATGGCATTACTGTTACTTGAACGTTTAAATGCTTTCAAAGTTAAATCAAAAACTCTATTTGCAGTAAATTGTTTTATTCGACATTGGAAATCGCCTGTTAAAGAAACTTTAAATCCTCTTTTGCAAGCCTATACAAGTGGTTTAGAAACTGGAGATATTGAATATGCTGTAATGTCTGCCTATGTTTTTGGCAGATATGCCTATTTGAGTGGTCATGGTTTAGAGGAATTATCCCAAGCTATGGGAAACTATGGCACAATTATGCACCAGTTTAAGCAAACTACCTATTTTAATTTTAATAGTATCTATTATCAATCAGTTTTGAATTTGTTGGGAATGTCAGATAATCCTTGTTTTTTAGTTGGCGAGATTTATGATGAAGTCGCAATGTTGCCTCTGCATCAAGCTGCCAATCAAACTAGTATTATTTGTCAGCTTCATTTTTGTAAACTGCTTTTATGTTATCTCTTTGGTAAGTATCAAGAAGCACTAAAAAATGCTGATATTGTCGAGAAATATTTAATCAGCGTGACTGGATTAGTGCTAATCCCAATATTTTATTTTTATGAATCTTTGACTAATTTAGCTTTATATAAAGACTGCTCAATAACTGAGCAAAAATTAATTATTGAGCGAGTAGCAGAAGCTCATAAAAAACTCAAAAAATGGGCAGAGGGTGCGCCGCAGAATTATGCTCACAAATGCAACTTGCTAGAAGCTGAAAGCTTTCGGATATTAGGACAAAAAATCGAAGCAATAGAATTGTACGATCGCGCCATATCTCTTGCCAAAGAAAACGGCTACATTCAAGAAGAAGCACTTAGCAACGAACTAGCAGCCAAATTCTACCTCGACTGGGGTAAAGAAAAAATCGCCCAAGTCTATATACAAGAAGCATACTACTGCTACGCCCGTTGGGGAGCAAAAGCCAAAGTTAATCACCTAGAAAAAACTTATCCCCAATTACTGCAACCCATCTTGCAACACCAACGAATCAATCTCAATCCCTTAGAAACCATTGCTTTTCGTAGTACCACCTCATCTTCTAGTACTGGCAGCACTAGTATTGCTGATGTTCTGGATTTTACCTCTGTTTTCAAAGCTGCTCAAGCTATTTCCAGTTCTCTAAAATCAGATCAACTCATTGCCAGCCTCACTCGCATTATCCTAGAAAACTCTGGCGCGAAAAAAGCTGTACTCATTCTTCCCCAAGAGGACGACACTTGGGAAGTTAGAGCAATTACCTTTATTGAGCATGAGGAAATACAAACTATCCTCAACCCACAACCGCTAGATAATTGTCAAGATATTCCTGTAAAAATTATCAATTATGTCAAAAATACTCAACAAACAATTGTTATAGACAATTGTAAAACAGATATTCCTGGGATAATTGGGAAATATATGTTGGAACATCAACCCCAGAGTGTGTTGTGTGTCCCGATTATTAATCAAGGATATTTGCTAGGTATTCTATATTTAGAAAATAGCTTGACTCAAGGAGTTTTTACTAACGATCGCCTCAGCGTCATTAATCTTCTTTCATCTCAAGCTGCAATATCTCTAGAGAATGCTCGACTTTACCAACAAGCAGGAATTGCATTACAAGACTTACAACAAGCACAATTACAAGTTGTTCAAAGCGAAAAAATGTCTGCATTAGGTAATTTGGTTGCTGGGGTAGCCCATGAAATGAATAATCCTTTGGGCTTTATTGCTGCCAGTCTCCAACAAGCTAAACCCACTATTGCAGATATTGTTGAACACTTAAAACTTTATCAAGGAAGTGTACCCAATCCCAGCGATAAAATCAAAGACCATGCCGAAGATATTGACTTGGATTATAGTTTATCAGACTTACCCAAGATAATTGATTCTATGACAATGGCGTGCGATCGCCTCCGCAACATCAGCACCAGTCTTCGCACTTTCTCTCGTGCTGATAAAGATTACAAAGTGCCTTTTAATATTCACGAAGGTATCGACAGCACGATTTTAATTCTCAAACATCGTCTGAAAGCTAATGAAGAACGTCCAGAAATTGATGTGATCACTGATTACGGTAATTTGCCCCAGGTTAAATGTTTTCCTGGGCAATTAAATCAGGTATTTATGAATATTCTGGCAAATGCCATTGATGCGCTAGATGAATCAAATAGCGGACAGACTTTTGAGGAGATTAAGAAAAATCCCAACCGAATTACAATTAAAACCTTAGTAGAAAATAAAGGGGTGAAAATTGCGATCGCAGATAATGGTCAGGGAATAGATGAAAAAGTGCAAGAAAAGATATTTGACCACTTATTTACTACAAAAGGCGTGGGTAAAGGTACGGGGTTAGGATTAGCGATCGCTCGTCAAATCGTTGTAGAAAAACATGGCGGAGTAATTAAGGTAGATTCTACACCAGGCAAAGGTACTGAATTTGTGATCCAGCTACCGATGTAGCAGATACATCCATCTGCATATCCATACCGATAGAAGCTAAAAAAATTAAACAGGTAAATCAGTAGCACTCTGGATATTTTGTAAAATCAAATCAGGGCTATTACGTTTAATCAAGCCAGTTAACACTTTACCAGGGCCAATTTCTATTACTCGCTCGATACCGTTAGCTGGTAATTGCAGACAAATTTCTCGCCATCTTACAGAACCAGTCATTTGTTTGTTCAGGCGTTGCTTTAAAATCTCAGCATCAATGGACGGAATTGGTTCGACATTAGACACTACTGGTACAATCGCGGGTTGAAATTCCACAGATTCTAAAATGTCTTGAAATTCCGCAGCTGCTGGTGCTATTAAATGTGAATGAAATGCTCCAGAAACTTTTAGGGGAACTGCACGCTTTGCTTTAACTTGAGTCATCACCGCTTGTACAGCCTCAGTCGTGCCTGAAATTACCACCTGAGCCGAACTATTATCATTTGCTATTACCACATCAGGCGTTTGGGAAATGACTTTTTCTAACTGTTCGCGGTCAAAGTTCATCAAAGCTGCCATCATCCCACCGATGGCACTATCCATGAGTTCTGCACGACGCTTCACCAGATATAAACCAGCCGACCACTCAAAGACACCCGCTACATAAAGAGCAGTATATTCTCCCAAACTGTGACCAGCAACTAAATCGGGCTGATGTCCTCGTTCTCGAAGCAGGTCGGCAAGAATGCTTTCAACTACATAAAGACTTGGCTGAGTATACAGTGTCTGTGATAACTTCTCTTCTTGAGTTTGACAAATTTCAGTTACAGACCAACCCAAAATATCCTCAGCTTTGGCAAGCTTGTCTTTAGCGGACGGTATATCTAGTAAATCCATTCCCATTCCCAGCGTTTGGGAACCTTGTCCGGGAAACACCCATGCAGTTTTTGTCATTTGTCAATAGTCAGAAAAGTGAAAAGTTAGGAGTGAAAAGTTAGGAGTGAGGGGTTAGGAGTGAGGAGTTAGGAGTGAGGAGTTAAAACTCATAACTCTTAACTCATAATTCTTAACTCATAACTCTTAACTCCTAATTATTCACCTTCCCCATTGAAAGATTGCCGCGCCCCAAGTAAGACCGGCACCAAAGCCGGATGTCGCAACGATGTCATTGGGTTTAATTTTACCTTGTCGTACCGCTTCATCTAAAGCTAAGGGGATGGAAGCAGCTGAGGTATTGCCGTACTGGGCGAGATTACTGATAACTTTATGTTCTGGGATATTCAGGCGTTGGGCAACAGCATCGATAATCCGCTGATTGGCTTGATGCAATATCAGCCAATCTATTTTATCGACGCTGATGTTAGCTTGAAACAACGCTTTATCAATTATTTCTGGCACTTTTTGCACAGCAAAGCGGTAAACTTCTTTGCCGTTCATCGTAATTGGTTGGTAAGTGCCTTTGGTGATATTTACATCAGTCACCAGTTCTTGGGAGGTTCCTGCATAAGCAAGGTTGAGGTAATGGTTTTGAGTACCATCACTTTTAAGTGCAAATCCTAATAAGCGATCGCTTTTGGCAGCTTGTAACACCACTGCTCCAGCACCGTCACCAAACAATACACAAGTCCGGCGATCTTCCCAATCTACCCAGCGAGAGAGTATATCTGCCCCGATCAATAGTACATTTCTATAGACACCAGTTCTAATGTATTGGGCTGCTGTAACCAAACCAAACACAAAGCCGGAGCAGGCAGCGGTCAAGTCAAAAGCTACTGCGTTGGTGGCTCCCAATTTAGCCTGTACTTGACAAGCACTACCAAATAAATCATCAGGGGTGGAAGTCGCTAGCAGAATCAGGTCTAGGTCTTCTGGTTTAATTCCCGCAGCTGCGATCGCCTGAGTACTGGCGGCAGTAGCGAGTACACTCAAGGACTCAGAAGGCAATGCTAATCGTCGTTGACGAATTCCCGTTCTTGTGGCAATCCACTCATCTGATGTTTCAACTAGTTCACTCAATGTATCGTTGTGTAGGGAAGTTGCTGGTACTGCCGAGCCGCTTCCGGTGATTGCTACGCCTAAGTTTTGCACTCTTAATCTCCCAAGCTATCAGCTTTTTGTCTTTTGTCCTTTGTCCTTTGTCCTTTGTCCTTTGTCAGTTGTCCTTTATCACTTGTCAGTTGTCCTTTACAAATGACCAATGACTAATACTTCGACTACGCTCAGTACAAGTGACCAATAACCAATGACGAATGACCAATGACCAATGACTAACCGCTCTCGCGCTCTAGGATATATTGGGACTGAATTCGTTGTATCACCTGGTTGTCAACAGCTTCTTTTGCCATGCGAATTGCATTAAAAATTGAAGGTGCTTGGGAGCTACCGTGACCAATAAAACAGACTCCTGCCACGCCTAGCAGTAAAGCACCACCATGTTCTGCGTGATCCATTCGCTGCTTAATCCGCTTCAGGTTTGGTTTTAAGAGTGCGGAACCTATTTGACCGTGCAATCCTTGGGGTAATTCTTCCCGCAGAATTTGCAGAATCACTTCTCCAACGGCTTCGGCAAATTTTAACAATACATTACCTACAAAGCCATCGCAGACAATCACATCAAAGCGACCAGAAAGCACATCACGCCCTTCAGCATTGCCAATAAAATTAATTTGGGAATTTTCGCGTAGCAGTTGGTGGGCGCGGACTGCTGCATCATTGCCTTTCGAGTCTTCTTCACCGATATTCAGCAAACCCACCTTCGGTTCAGCTGTACCCAAGACATACTTACTGTAAGCCGATCCCATAACGCCAAACTGCTCTAAAAACTTGGGACGGCAATCTACATTTGCGCCGACATCAAGTACTAGCACTGGCTTACCAGCAATAATCGTGGGGAAAACTGTCCCGATCGCTGGGCGATCGATTCCTGGTAATCGTCCTAAGCGGAGCAAAGCTGATGCCATAGCTGCCCCAGAGTGGCCGGCAGAAAATACGGCATCTGCCTTTTCCTGCTTGACTAAATCCATCGCCACATTGATAGAAGCCTTGCGTTTGCGTCTAACTGCATTTAAAGGCTCCTCATCCATAGCGATCGCCTCCTCCGCAGTTACGATCTCCACCTGCCCTAAACTTGTTTTTGATGGCAAGGCAGCTTCTATTTGTTGGGGATCGCCAACCAACAATATATCTACACCCAATTCTTCTCTTGCCCGCAATGCGCCAGCAACGATTTCACCGGGTGCATGATCCCCTCCCATTGCGTCAATTGCGATCCGTACGCGAGTCGATCCCATTGCTCACAGCTTCTAGAAACCTTACAAATTTTACCAGATGGCAAAGCCCGAAAAAGCTTAATTTTCTGACCGCCAAATTAATTCTGTTACTATTGCAACAATTTTTGCTGGCAAGCTCAAGATAGCACGAATTGTTGGGTATTGGGCATTGGGTATGGGGCATTGACATTAGGGGAAAGGTGACAGGTGATAGGGAATAATCTGTACCCTGTAACCTGTACCCTATTCCCTTCTTCACTCCCTATTCACCACTTCCCAACACCCAATCAACTAGTGTCCGAACACCGTAGCCAGTTGCCCCTGCGCTGTTGTAGCCATTTTCTTTATCTGTCCACACTGGGCCAGCAATATCTATGTGTGCCCAAGGGGTTTGTTTGACGAATTGCTTGAGGAAAAGGGCAGCAGTAATTGCACCACCTGGACGCGGCCCTGTATTTTTCATGTCCGCTATACCAGACTTTAACCCTTCAAAATATTTTTCTTCCATTGGCATCCGCCAAATCTTTTCCCCTGAAGTTTGAGCAGCTTTTTCGATTTGGGAAGCAACACCTTCATCGGGAGTGTACAAACCAGCAATATCTTCACCTAATGCAATGACGTTGGCACCAGTCAGGGTGGCTAAATCAACGATCGCATCTAATCCCAATTTGTCGGCATACACCAAAGCATCTGCTAAGGTCAAACGTCCTTCTGCGTCGGTGTTGTTGACTTCAATTGTTTTGCCATTTGATGCTGTGAGAACGTCTCCAGGGTGCATGGCGTGACCGCTAATCATGTTTTCGGTCGCTGCTGAGATGAAGTGAACTTCCGAATCTGGCTTAATTTGAGCAATTGCTTTTGCTGCGCCCAAGGTAGCAGCTGCACCGCCCATGTCAATTTTCATGGTTTCGATGCCGCTACCAGCACCTTTAATGTTAAGTCCGCCGGAGTCGAAGGTTAAACCTTTACCAATAATTGCTAATTTCTTTTTGGGTGTACCTTCTGGCTTGTAAGTTAGGTGAATGAATTTTGGTGGCAAATCGGAAGCTTGGGCTACTCCCAAAAATGCACCCATGCCTAACTTTTCACAGTCTTCTCGCTCCAGAATTTCTAGTTGCAAACCGTATTCCTTGGCGATCGCTTGAGCAGTTTCAGCTAAAGTAATTGGTGTTACCGCGTTGGCTGGTGCTGCCACTAATTGCCGTGCCAAATTTACCCCGGAAACAATTTGATTGGCGCGGGTAATGGCGGCTTCTTGTCCATCAAAACCCAGTAAATCTATACTTTCTATTTGTGAACCTTTATCTTCTGGTTCGGATTTAAAGCGAATATCTTGGTAAAGTGCTAATTCCACACCTTCTGCGATCGCTTGGGCACTGGCTGCTGGATCGTTGTTCCACAATGGAAAACTAAAACCCAAAATTTTGCTTTTCTGCTTTTTTCCTACCCTAGCTACAGCTGCCGCCGCGCGACGCAGAGTATCTAGTTTTAGTGCATCTGGTTTACCTAAACCTACCAAAATCAATTTCCGCACTGGGCTACCAGCATTTACACGGGTGAAAATAGTGCTATTGGCTTTACCTTTAAATTCTTCTTCAGTAATCAGTTCTTTTAATACCCCAGAAAACTTTTGATCTAAAGTAGCTAGTTCTCCGGTTAACTCTACTGCATCTTCAAATAATCCAATTGCCAAACTATCGCCTGCCCACTCTAGTAAAGGCTTATCACTAGGTTGAATTGTCATTTTGGGATTTTGTGTAAATATTCCTTCTTGTACCAGTATTGCTCAAAATTCTTGTTTCATGGTGAGGGGACGGGTATTGGGCATGGGGAAGCAGTGGTTAGTAGCTATAATTTAGCCAATTGGTATAAATAGCACTCATTAACGAGTCTTGGATACTCGTTAATGAAGTTATGATCTCCATTTTTTTACCTGACTTTTCGCGTTATGTGGAAAAGTCCACCAAAAACCTAACCCCCTAACCCCCTTCCTGGGGCGGGAAGTGGGAAAATTCAAAGTCTCTCTCCTTTTAGGAGAGAGATTTAGAGAGAGGTTTTCCAGATGCCGTGAAAAGTCAGATTTTTTTACGTCCTGCTTCTTGCCCCATGCCTATCCCACAATTTTGTTTGTATCAATGTCAAATTTGCTGGCGATCGCTGCGATTATTTCTTGCTCAAGTGGTGTAGTCTTTTTGTCAAGCTGGACAATTTTTTTACACTGAGCCAGTAATGGCATGGCAAAATCACGATTCAGCTGATTGAGCAGTATATCTAAAGACTTAGGTGATTTGATATTTTGGGCAATGGCATCCAACGAGGTAGGACTGAGTTTTACAGCTTGTAATTCTGGCAAAATTTCTTCCAAAGTCTTATCTGGATGACTAGCTAAAATCATGTGAACTAAGATTTGATCCATGACGGCTTCTTGAGCGATCGCACTTTCTAGATACTTTTCACTTTCGGCTTTTAATGTTGCCAACGTCTGTGGTGATGCTAGGGAAGTAGATTCATCCAGCTTGGTTTCGTAAAATCTACAAGCAGCATACCCCAATGAATAGATCATTGTTGCATTTGAACTAGCTCCAATAACTGCACCCGCCAAGGGCACATTTCGCAGCAAGCCTAACCCGGCAGCTTTCAATAAACGCCCTCCACCCAAAGCCAACCCAAAAATTGCTAAAATTTCACCTTTACGAGCAGGATCTTTTAAATCTAGCCCGTAGACAGATGCAATTTGATAAAGCATTTCTGACTGCAATTTTGTTGTGGCTGTTAAATCAATTGCCAACAATGCCACTGCTATTCCTGGCAAAAAACTAGTGGCTAGTCCAACTGTGGCTGCTTGAGTTGCTTTTTCCACCATGATTCGATGAGCAAGCTGGCTGGGTGATTCATTTGGATACTGTTTCTTAAGCTTGTTTACCGCTGCTTCTGCTTGTTCTAAATCAACAAGGTTAGTATCGTTAATGAGCCAATTGAGATTTAAGACTCCAGATAGTTTTCTAATCAGCCAATTTTCGCTAAGGCGATTCACAACCTGACCGCTGGTTTGAGTTGTTTGCTCAATAAACTTGTGTGTTTCTTTCGCCGTCACTTCTCCCACCCCTATTGCTGTGTCTAAAACTGCTTGGCCAGTCTCAGCCACAGTTTTAATCAAAGACTCTACTATAGACGGTTCATTTTCTATTGATGATTGAGCCTGAATTCCTGCTTCTGGAATTTCTCTGGGTGAATTAACTAATTTATTCACCTCTATTTCTTGGGGTTTGTCTGCCATTGCTTGACACCATCTTGTAAAGCCTCTCTCTTTTGGTTTTAGCGAAGTTTGAGTGGCTTTGACATCTCTCCATAAGTACAATTCGTCAGAGCCAATAGGAATTATTATGAGCTTTAACTATAGACATAAGATGGATGACAGAGATTTTGATTTAAGCACTGATAACCTAATTCAAGAACACTTTAACTTCTAAAATAATGAGGAGGTCTGGAATAAGAACGCCACTTTTATTTGCAATCTTGTTTTATCAATTACCAGCAATCAAATCTTATTATGTAAGTAATTCTGTATATTCATCTAATCCTACCTCAGCTATTAGCTTTACTTTCTAAAAAGTCGTTATCCTTAAGAATTTCATAGAGATTAGTATCTTGCTCTAGTAAGCAAGCGTGTCCACAATTGGGCAACACTACAATCTTGTTATTTGGTAAGATGTTAGCTATCCGGTTGACTTCACTTACAGAAGGCAAAAGGCGATCGCTAGCACCAGCAATCAACAAAACTGGTTGAGTTAAACGCCTTAACTTTTCCTCATCAATATCAAACTCTCGCAGTAAAGACAACCGCCAAAGAACGGTTTCTGCCGGGACAGAACGCATAGTTTTCAGCAAATCGTGGCGATCGCTCCGAGAAATGCGTGACAAAGATGCTAAAAATGGCAACAAGCCTAGTGCGCCAATATCATACAATCCTGTTGGCACTAAGTAAGTTAGCTGGGATGCCCAACTTAACCAAGGGCGAAGTTGAAAGGACGAAGCTGGATTAATTAGGATAATTCGCTTAAATAAATGGGGTGCTTGGATTGCCACTTTCATTGCCAAGCAACCACCAAAGGACTCACCACACAAGTAAACTGGTCTCTGAGAACTTTTTTCTAATTCGGCGTCGATCAAGTCCAATACACTCTTAGTTAGGGTATCCCAAGTATTAAGGTCTTTCCGGGGAAGCGCCAACGAGCGCACATCAAAGCCAGTTTCTAATCCTGCGGTTTGCGATCGCAATAGTTGACCAGTTCCATCCATTCCCGGCAAATATACCAATAGCGGATACTCTGGCTGTACTCGTTTAGGAGTCAGAAAACAAGGGTTTAGCTCAACTTCTGTGATAGTCATTAGTCATTAGTCATTGGTCACTTGTACTGAGCGTAGTCGAAGTATTAGTCAATGGTATAAAACTTTTGGACTGCGAATTGTTGCTTGTATTAACTTCGGTACTTTTGAGCAAAAACAAAAAAGTATCAGAACAAGCTAGTCAAAGTTTTGCAGACAATCCAAAATTGTTCGACTGAGCGGCTTGCCTTGACTTGTGCCGAGCGAAGCCGAGGTAGCGAAGTCGAAAGGAGCCGAAGTCCAAAATCGAATAACTTTAATAGCAACCTTGAAGCAGTAAATTGCTAATTTCACCCTGACAGTGTTCTGTCAGTTCAGCCACAACAGTTCTGGCTTGTTTGCCGTGATATTTTTTATGATGTTGGGGCGTAATCCAATAAGGACGACCGATTAACACGGCAACTCGACGATAAATTACCAAGGGATGCCAACCATTTTGATTAAATAAAGGTTCTGAAGGGTCGAATACACTCAAAAGTCTTAATGGGAAGCCATTGGTGTTTACTTCTTCTAAGGAGGCGATCGCGATCGGCAAAATAGCTAAATCCTGCACATTCGCTCGTAATGCCAAATGGGCAAATCCCCGCTGAAACTCACCCACCTGGCTTGGCTGAGTAAATTTCACCATTGGTGCAGTTCCTTCTGGAAATACTCCCACCATCTGCTTGGACTGCAATAGCACCTGTGACTGCGAAAAAAAGCTTTGCTGACGGTTTTGAGTATCTTCCAAGGGGAAACACCCCAATTGTCCAGTGACAATCTCTCGCATGACTGGAACTTGTCCCATGTAGTGATGGCAAGCAAAGCGAATCGGACTCGATAACGCCGCCATTAAAATCAGTGCATCCATAAAGCTGCGGTGATTGCTGACTACCAAGACGCTCGCATCCTGGGGAATGCGGTCTTCGTAATAGCGGAACATTTGCGTTGAGAATGCCGCCACTAAAGCGCGAGAAATCTCTAGGGGGCTATTTCCACTCATACCTAATCAATATATTTTCCGGTAAATATGGCAATTTGTCTTAATTTAATTTTTACATTTCTTTACTAATGCCATGACCGTCTTAAGATAGAAATATCTAATCTACAAAAGCAACTAGATTTTCTGTAATCTTGATTATGTATTCTCGATCACAATAATATCTAATACAAACTATTCAAAAAAATTATGATTAGTGAATTTCCATTTTTTAGGTAAAAATGAGTTTAATTGATGCATATTACAAAACAATTCTGGACTTGATAAATTTGCTAGTATGAAGATGTTATTGGAAAAAATGGTAATAATATTGTATAATTGCCTGGTTTTGCCGATAAAAGCTAAGATATAAAACGTTTTAATAAGTTAATTTTTATTTTGTATGAATCTAGTGAATAAAAAAGAATTGACATTTGCGCTGACCACACCCCTATATTATGTAAACGATGTCCCTCATATAGGTAGTGCTTATACGACGATCGCAGCCGATGTAGTGGCGCGGTTTCAGAGATTACTGGGATATCAAGTATTACTAATTACAGGTACAGATGAACATGGGCAAAAAATTCAGCGATCGGCAGAAAGTTTAGGGAAAGCGCCACAAGAATTTTGTGATGAAATTGTCCCTAGTTTCGTAAGTTTATGGCAATTATTAGACATCCAATACGATCGCTTTAGTCGGACTACTGCGCCTCGTCATCAAGCGATCGTGAAAGAATTCTTTGAGCGAGTCTGGGAATCTGGTGATATTTACCAAGGACAACAACAAGGCTGGTACTGCGTATCTTGCGAAGAATTCAAAGAAGAACGGGATCTGCTAGAAGGACACCGTTGCCCAATTCATACTAACAAAGAAGTGGAGTGGCGAGACGAACAAAACTATTTTTTCCGCTTATCCAAATATCAAACTAAGCTGACAGAATTTTATCAATCTAAACCGGATTTTATTCAACCAGAAAGTCGGCGCAACGAAGTCCTCAGCTTTGTCAATCAAGGACTGCAAGACTTTTCCATTTCACGAGTGAATTTAGATTGGGGTTTTCCCGTACCAGTTGATCCCAAACACACTCTCTATGTTTGGTTTGATGCGCTGCTAGGTTATGTCACAGCATTACTAGAACCAGATGCAGAACCGACTTTAGCAAATGCGTTAGAAACATGGTGGCCAATCAACTTGCACCTAATTGGTAAAGATATTCTGCGCTTTCATGCAGTTTACTGGCCAGCAATGCTGTTGTCAGCAGGCTTACCCTTGCCAGAGAAAGTCTTTGGGCATGGCTTTTTGACTAAAGACGGGCAGAAGATGGGCAAAAGTCTGGGTAACACCCTTGATCCTGTGGCATTAGTTAAGAGCTATGGTAGTGATGCCGTTCGTTATTACTTCCTTAAGGAAATCGAATTTGGCAAAGATGGAGATTTTAATGAAGTTAGGTTCATTAATGTTCTGAATGCAGATTTGGCAAATGATTTAGGTAATTTGCTCAATCGCACTTTGAGCATGGTGAAAAAGTACTGTGCTGAGAATAATGTCCCATCAATAGGCAATGAAGGGATTCCTGACGAAAATCCTTTGAAAGCAATTGGTTTACGTTTAGGGGAACAGGTAAAACAAGCATACCAAGAGCTAGCTTTCAGTCAAGCCTGCGTGGTCATACTTTCATTGGCGCAAGCCAGTAATAAGTTTATTGATGAACAGGCTCCTTGGTCATTATATAAACAGGGACAGCAGGAGTCGGTGGAAAAGGTTCTCTACGCAGTTCTAGAATCGGTTAGACTAGCAGCTTATCTGCTATCCCCAATTATTCCGAACATCAGCAGCGATATTTATCAGCAGTTGGGCTTTGGAATAAACTTTAATGATCGAATAGAAAGTTCAGTTAATGCTCCTTTTGCCACCCATGCTACATGGGGACTACTATCGAGCAAGCAACAGTTGGGTAAACACCAACCTGTTTTTCAGCGATTAGAACCCCCGAAAAACGATTAGTCCTTATCAAACTCTGATTTTGTTCAATTTTTTATTTTCTCACAAAATTTATCGTGGCTCAATTTAAATTAGCCGCAGAACATTATCATAAGCCGCTGTGACTAGCATCTAAAAGTTGGTAATTTGTATCAAAAATAACAGGGATAAAAACTGAGGTATCACAATGATGTTGAATAATTTGGAAAACGATTCAATATTTACGCCAGAACAAGTTTTGGAGAATCGAGGTAGGGTTGCCATATTTATTGATGGCTCAAATTTATTTTACGCTGCACTGCAACTAGGTATTGAAATAGATTACACGAAGCTATTATGTCGATTAACAGGAGGTTCTAGATTACTGCGTTCTTTTTTCTACACTGGCGTAGATCGGACAAACGAGAAGCAACAAGGGTTTCTGCTGTGGATGCGTCGCAATGGCTATCGAGTCATTGCTAAAGATTTAGTCCAGCTACCAGATGGCTCTAAAAAAGCTAACCTGGATGTAGAAATAGCAGTAGACATGATGGCGTTAGTAGATTCTTATGATACCGCAGTTTTAGTCAGCGGTGATGGGGATTTAGCTTATGCGGTTAATTCAGTCAGCTATCGTGGCGTGCGGGTAGAAGTTGTGAGCTTGCGTTCCATGACTAGCGACAGCTTAATCAATGTAAGCGATCGCTACATTGATTTAGAAGCCATCAAAGAAGATATTCAAAAAACTCCTCGCCAAAGCTATCCATACCGGCCATTATCTGGGATCGGTTTTTTGGAAGACCCCAGAAGTAGTGATGGACACCTAGAAATCCAAGAATAATGACGTATCAATTTCATAAAAGAGGGAGATGGGGAAAGAGAAAAATTCAAATTTTCTCCTCCACTCCCTCCTTTCTTATTTTACCTTTGACCTTTTTCTTGGTATTTGGTTTAGTTGGCTGCGGGGGCAAATCCCCTCCAGCTTCCCAACAAAATACTGCGGATTCATCTAACAAAGATAGCAATTTGACTTTCTTTGATGTCACCTTAGAACAAGCAGATGAAGTGGGAAGACCAATTTGGAAAGTCAGGGCTAAAACCGCAAAATACACCAAAGAAAAACAAATTGGTCAGGCTGAAAGCCCTTATGGTGAACTATATCAAGATGGCAAAATTGTTTACCAAATCAAGGCAGATGTAGCAGACATTGAACAAGATGGGAAGCAGTTGTTTCTAAAAGGTAAGATATTTGCCACAGATCCTAGTAATGGGATTGTGTTGCAAGGTAATGAATTAGAATGGCGTCCTAAAGAAGATTTGTTGATTGTTCGTAATAAGATTAACGGCACTCATAAAAAACTACAAGCAGTAGCGCAGGAAGTGCGAGTAAAAACCCGCGAACAGCGGATGGAATTTTCTGGAGGAGTGGTAGCAAATTCTATCGATCCCCAGATGCAAGTGAGAACTGAACATTTAATCTGGAATATTAAAGAAGAAAAACTGATTGGCGATCGCCCTCTAGAAATTGACCGCTACAAAGATAATAAAATTAGCGATCGCGGTAAGGGAAATTCTGCCGAAGTCAACTTAAAAACAAAAATTGCCACTGTCCAAAAGAATGCTCAACTAGAATTACTAGACCCACCAATGCAAATAGCTAGTAACTCTATGACCTGGAACATGAATACAGAAACTGTCACTACAAACTCACCTACGCGAATGTTCCATCGTGCCGAAAATGTCACAGTGACAGCCAATCAAGGTGAAATGAAAATACCACAAAAAACCGTTTATTTAAAAGGTAACGTCAATGCTATTGGTCAGCGTCGCCAGTCTCTAAGATCCAATACACTAACTTGGTATTTAGATAATAAGTTAGTTGAAGCTCAGGGAAATGTTGTTTACCGACAAATTGACCCACCATTAAATTTTGTGGGTGAAACAGCAGTTGGTAATCTGCAAACAGAAAATATTGTTGTCAAAGGTGGTAGTTCTAGCGGTAGGGTAGTAACGGAGATTATTCCTCAAGAAAAAGCCAATCGTCAGCAGTAAAGTTAGGGTGAATGGGTTCCACCTTCACCCATAAATTTTGGGTTGGTCGAGTACTAGACTAGGATCTTAGTAATACAAGCCTTTTCATAGCCCATGAATGGATCAAACCGATTAAGTAAGGAATCCTTGCCAACATCCCAGCAAGTCGAACATTCCCACTATCACGATACAGACCACGAGCAAACAGATCGGACTCATGGAACTGGAGAGTCGGCTCATCCTCACGTCCATAGCGAAGAGTCTTTACGGCGAATTGTCAATCGATTATCGCGTATAGAGGGACATGTTCGTGGTATCAAAGCAATGGTGCAGCAAAGTACCCCTTGTCCTGATGTTCTACTGCAAATTGCCGCAGTGCGGGGCGCATTGGATCGAGTCGCGCGAATTGTTTTGGATGAACATTTAACTGAGTGTATTGGTAGAGCTGCACAAGAGGGTAATATTGACGTTGAAATAAAACAGTTAAAGGCTGCTTTAGATCGATTTTTACCTTAAGAATGAGAAAAATAATCTAAAATGCGTCCGCAAAATTAGTGATGCACTAGCAGCGATGCATCAAAATTCAATAGTGCATCCTGACATTAACTCCAGGGACATCATATTGGCAACTGTTAGAAAACCTATTTTTATAGACTTTCCTTTGTTCGCTTTTTCTAAGAGGCAACGATGGAAAAACTTATTCCATCACATAAGTAGGTAGACATAATTAAATATAAAATAAACTCCTAGTTTGTAGTGAGCGATTTATCGCTCAGAGCAAGGATTATCAGGACTAAAGTCCTTACTACAAACTTGAAATTTATTTATGACTAGATACTTAATATGCTGTGCAATGGTGATTTTTACCTAGACTATGATCCTAAAAAACTATCAATTTCATTATTCTTTAATTGGCACTCTAAATAAACCACTAATTCTTTTTTTGCATGGCTTCATGGGTAACATTAATGAATTTGATGAAGCCTTAAAATTACTGTTTAACGAATTTTCCTATTTAACACTTGACCTTCCCGGACATGGCAAAACCCAAGTTTTGGGTGAGGACAAATACTATACAATGGCAAACACTGCTCATGCTTTAATCAACTTACTAGATGAGTTAAAAATTGCCAAGTGCTTTTTAGTTGGTTATTCAATGGGTGGAAGATTGGCTTTATACCTAGCGCTGCATTTTCCAGAACGCTTTCATAAAGTTGTTCTAGAGTCAGCTTCCCCAGGTTTGCCAACAGAAGCAGAACGATTAGAACGGATTAAAATTGATACACAAATAGGCAGAAAATTAACAAGAAGTCTTGAAAAAAGCGATTTTGCCACTTTTATATCAAATTGGTATAATCAACCGATTTTTGGTTATATAAAAAATCATCCAGAATACGATCGCATGGTTGAAAGTCGGTTGCAGAACAATCCACAGGAATTAGATAAATCACTGCGCTTTATGGGTACTGGATGTCAACCTTCTTTATGGGAAAAGCTAAAATTAAATACAATTCCCATGCTTTTGCTAGTGGGTGAATACGATCAAAAATTTATATCTATTAATACAGAAATGGCTAAAATATGTGAATTTGCTCAGATAAAAATAATTAGCAATGCTGCACACAATATCCACTTTGAAAATACTTTGGCATTTGTGGAAAATATCAAAAGTTTTTTATCCACAGCAAGTTAAAAATTAGGATAAACTTACTACTTTTTTACTGCCTTGCTAGAAGGAGTTGGGGATGGTGGCATCGGGGCTGTCGGTTGTTTAGCTGCGGTTAATTCTTCTTGCAACATTTTCTGATAAATCTTAGGTAAAGAGCTACTAACAGAATTAGTTTCTATACCATACCCCAGACTTGTCCAAGTGGGAGAGAGTCGCCGCAAAACATCATTTATCTTTCCCTGACGCAACAGTTGAGAAATATCAACTCCCCAAACTTTAGAATCATTTAACCAACGGTAAACTACTACATCTTGATATTCTGCTTCAAAACTATAACCAGTCCAAAACATCATCTGCATTGGATTTGGATGATAACGAGGGGCTAAACGATACCAAGTAATGTTGATGATTTGATATCTGCCAGCAGCGGTAGAACAATTTCCTGTATTGGGGCCTGTGACAATTGTGACGCATATCTCAGGATGTCGGCTAAGGTCGTTAACTTGCTGTCCACCGTATAACAGCGAATAAGGACGATTTCCACTAGCCTCACTTGCCGAGATAGTTCGCATTAAAGCGCGGATATAAGGGTCGCCCTCTTTCATCACCAAAGGCGGCTGTTTATTTTCAAAGATGGGATCGGAAGGCGATCGCAAGTCTCCAATATACCATTGCAACAAATACACAAAGCCGAGAAGCGCGGCTATTGGGCTAATAAGTTTTTCAACACCTTTGAATTCAAAGCCTTTCAGAGTCTAACTCCTTCAAATTCACTCTTTTTGCTAACAAAAATCATCGACGAACTGATTCTAGTAAAGTTCATACCTGATTATTAGTTATTATTTCTGATTTGCCCATTTTTTTAGGAATTAGCAAAAAAGAGTATAAATACAGGAGTTTGCAAGTAACTGAGGTAAAAAATGCAGGACTCACGCATCAGATATAAAGAGTTTCTACCTCCTGCCTCAAAACCCGTAGCTTTCTACTTTATGCAAAAGAAAACTACTGTAAGTATAGCAAGCGAGATACTCCCAAAAATCCCAACTCAATATAGTCTCAATCACTTTTAGTAGCATCTGTTGTCAGTAACGATTGCTTCCTTGCTCAAATTGAGCGATAAGTCGATACAACCTTATTGCAAAGGTTTCGATTTAATTTGACACCAATGGACATCTGTGATCCCCTAAAAAGGTCTGTATTACGACCGATTGAGAACTGCAATCAGGCAGATTGGGTAATTAATCAGTCTCTTCCTCTAGTCCCGCGTAAACTTCGTATCTTAAAATACCAGGAATTTCCTGAAGACACTGTAGATAACAAATGTTACTGTGGCATAGTTGAAAACCAAGAGGCAGATAGCCTTTAGCAATATTGAGTCTGCTTTGTGTTTTTACACAATAGTCATAGTCATGGGCACAATATTCAAGTAGCTTGAAATATGAAAATCACTCGTATTCTCCACCAGTTTGAAAAACTATGGTTAACCGTTTTACTTCCGTGAGTACTGCTCTCACACTTAAGGTAGTTGGAATAATCTGCATTTTGTCCTTTTTTGTTGACTTTTTGATTCTGTTGTTACCTTTTCAACCCACCGATCGGGTATGGCAAATCAATTTGGGAACAGCGCTTGTCGATCGAGGAATTGTTCCTCTAGTCGGTTTGGGGCTTCTGTTTGCTGCCTATTGGATTGAGAATGCCGATCCAGCAAGCGATCGCCCCCAAGGTATTGATTTAAGATTTCCCGCTGCGATTATCTCCAGTCTTTTAGGGTTGATGTTCTTGCTGATTTTTCCCCTGCACCTAAATAACGTCAATCAAGCCAAGACTCAAACACTCAACCGAATCACCCAAGAAGCAGATCAGGCAGAAACTCAACTGAACACTCGGTTATCGCAATTGCAAGCACAACTAAATACTGAGCAAGGAAAAGCGCAACTAGACCAGCTGCGAAACCAAACCAAAGCTCAGTTTAGTGAAATCCTCAAAGATGACCAAAGATATAAGCAAGCAATTGAAAGCCCTCAAATTCCCGCAAATATAAAAGAGTTACTGAAGAAGGCTAAAACAAATCCCCAATTACTTGACAAAGCTATCGAACAACAAACAGATGTTCAAACGCTGCAAACTCAACAACTGAGCCAAGTTCGCCAGCGCCGAGACGAAGCGCTGCAACAAGCTAAAGATACTGCTTGGAAGTCTGGACTGCGGATTGGTATTAGCAGTTTGCTATTGTCCATTGGTTACATTATCATCGGCTGGACAAGCTTAAGAGGTAGGGGTGCTGTACAAGGTGGTAAACCTAGAACTGCCGCACGCTAATCCACTATTGGCATGGCAGTAAGAAGTATCCAAAAATTATTGACGGCTGATACTGCCATGCGTCTAATAGCTAATAACAATAACAAAGCAATTATCACTGAGTAAAATCGCTATAAAACTTGAGTAATGTTCTCAATTTACATACTGACATATAACGAAGAACTAGATATTGCTGCTTGTATCGAATCGGCAATGTTATCAGATGACATCATTGTTGTGGATTCATGCAGTAGCGATCGCACTGTGGAAATCGCCAGTCGCTATCCCATTCGCGTTGTCCAACACGCTTTTGAAAGCCACGGACGCCAACGCACCTGGATGTTAGAGTCTATCCCACCGAAGCATCAATGGGTTTACATTCTCGAAGCTGACGAGCGTATGACACCAGAACTATTTGCGGAATGCGAAAAGGCAAGTCAGAATCCAGACTACATTGGTTACTACGTGGCTGAACGCGTCATGTTCATGAATCGTTGGATTCGCTACAGCACACAGTATCCCCGTTACCAAATGCGACTCTTCCGCCACGGTAAAGTGTGGTTTACAGACTACGGACATACTGAGCGAGAAGTTTGTGAGGGTGCAACTAGCTTTTTAAAAGAAACATACCCACACTACACTTGTAGCAAAGGTTTGAGCCGCTGGATTGACAAACACAACCGTTATTCTACGGATGAAGCTCAAGAAACCTTGTATCAGCTAGAACAGGGGAAGGTGAACTGGCAAGATTTATTCTTTGGCAAATCGGAAGTCGAAAGACGGCGTGCCCTGAAGGATTTATCTTTACGTTTGCCTGCCAGACCGTTGCTACGGTTTATATATATGTATTTTATCTTAGGCGGATGTTTAGATGGACGCGCCGGAGTCGCTTGGTGTACATTGCAGGCATTCTATGAATACCTGATTTTGCTCAAAGTCTGGGAAATGAAATATCTACCAAAAGCTAATTTAGATACAACAGCAATGTTGGTACAAGAGAGTACGCAACAATTGCAGGGCGCAGATTCTGAAACTACACAGGTTGATGCGGCGTGAAGAGGGCTAGAGATTAGAAGGATTTCTTGTATCGCGATCGCAAAATNCATAGAGCGCACAAATGTGCTACACAGATCCCTGACTTCGTAAAAGTTGTCGGGGATATTGTTTTTCATAATTCAAGACTAGATAAAACAGACTTCCAACGTAAGAACTTGCAACAATCATTTACAAGTCTTATAAAGAAAAGTAACATCCTCTAAGAATAATCAGTCGCCATGGGATTGGTTAATGTCTATGTGTATGCTTATAGGAAAATAGCTGATTTCCAGCAGCAGGCAACTTGCTAGCGTTATAGACAGTTACTTGCGGCAGAATCTGCCAAAGTTAAAGCCTTCGGAATTTGACGAATCTGCTGGTATGGATACGGATAACAAAAGTTCCTCTAGCTTAAAACAGGAGAATCGGGGCTTGGTAATCGATCGCCTAAAACAGGACTTAAAAAACGACCTGATTGCTGGTTTGTTGGTAATAATTCCCCTAGCAACCACTATCTGGCTGACAATTACCATTGCAAGTTGGGTAATCAACTTTCTCACCCAAATTCCCAAACAATTGAATCCCTTCGATGGGTTAAACCCATTCTTAGTAAATATACTTAATTTATTGGTAGGCTTGGCTGTACCACTACTAAGTATATTACTAATGGGCTTGATGGCTCGAAATATAGCTGGGCGGTGGTTATTAGATTTTGGTGAGCGATTATTACAGGCAATTCCTTTAGCAGGGCAGGTATACAAAACTCTCAAACAACTTTTAGAAACCATCCTGAAAGATTCTAATGGCAAGTTTCGCCGGGTAATTTTGGTGGAGTATCCTCGCCGAGGAATTTGGGCGATCGCTTTTGTTACTGGTGCAATCAGCAGTGATATCCAAGCCCAGATGTCTCGCCCCGTGCTAAGTGTCTTTATTCCCACCACTCCAAATCCGACTACCGGATGGTACGCAGTCGTTCCTGAAGACGAGGTGGTGAACCTTTCTATGTCGATTGAAGACGCCTTTAAAATAGTTGTATCAGGTGGCATTGTCGCCTCCAATACGCCTTTGGTTTTCCCCAAAGATTCCACATTGGAAGTGAAACACGAAGAGATCGAGCAGCAGGTTATTCCTGTTGAAGAAATGTGAAGAAGGCAGAAGGCAGGAGGCAGGAGGTTCAATAAAGAATAGCGGCTCACACTCCATCTAATTCCAAGCCACTAACTCGGAGATTTTGGCGATCTTGACTTAAACCCCAAGAAAAGTTCTGGTTGCGGCAAGAGATATAGGAGTGTATTTCTCCTGTCTTCTCCCAAGGGGAGACGCTAAAAGCGATCTGCCCTCTGCCTCTCTGAAATCAATCTGGCATAGTCACAAGCAAATGCGTAATGTTGTTGTTTAACTGTGCCAAAATTGATAGGCTTGTAAGTTTGTCTTGCCTAGTTAATTCAGTTCTCGCACAATCACCCCTCAGTTTTATGCAACCTCGTAAACCCCAGCAAATTGCTCGTGAATTGGCGCTTTTAAGCCTTAGCCAATTGCCAGTCAACCCAAAGAAATTAGATAAATTGGAAGACGACCAATTAGTATCCAAGTTGGTACTAGGTGCAGTACGCACTCTGACCTCAGAAGTACAAGATACCCTCGATAATGCCGCAGGTGAGCTGCAACGCAGTAATGATCGCCTCTTAAGTAGCCAAACTCAGGCCTCCGACCTCAATACTGCCAGAACAATGCTTCAAGAAGCGATCGCCTGCACCCAGACAGCAATCAATCAGTTGGGTACAGCAGTTGATTTCCCAGTCTTGATTCAGTTAGCCAATCAAGACAAGGGAGTTCGGAATTACGCTAAAGAGCTTGTGATTACCGTCAACGAAAATCGACACATTATAGATGAACTCATTTCTGCTGCCTTAGTAGATTGGCAAGTAACTCGTCTTGCCCAAATTGACCGTGATATCTTGCAAATCGCCGTGGCAGAAATGAAGTTCTTAGGAGTACCAGACAGTATTGCCATCAATGAAGCCGTGGAACTAGCCAAACGCTACAGTGGAGACGATGGTCATCGGTTTATTAACGGTGTTTTACGCCGAGTCACTGAGCAGAAAAAAACTGCGTAGTACTGCTGCGGAATTAATAATTTTTATACTGCCGTGGAGAAAAGTCTGTAGCCGCTTCTGCGGCTTCCTCCAAGCGGAACTTCACTCAAAGTGAGACGCTGCGCGATCGCAAAAAACTTTCTGTTGTCACGATTCTGCTCAAACTGGCGTTGAAAGGTGAGGATAACTCGGAAGTTTTCACCCTAAGAAAAAGTGCAAAGTTAAATTAAACTCATAATTCATAACTCATAACTCATATAAACAATACTGCTGCAATGGTTTTTAATTGGTTCCGTCGTCAACATAACGATTCCTCTAACACTCCCTCTGATAAAAAACAGGAAGAAACACCTCCTGTACAAGAACCCCAACCAGAGCCAGCCGACACCTCAACACCAACTGCTGAAACTGCACCAGACACAACGGCAGACTTATTGGCATTTGCTAAAGCTGCCTACAAAAATATTCAGCAAAAACAGCAAGTTGAGGTAGTAGAAACCCCACCGGATTCAGCAGATAGCTTAGTATCATCAATACAACCTGAAACCGCAGAAACGGTAATTGCAGAAATCGCTGAACCAGAAGCAACTGAGGAACCTGCTAGTACAACCGTAGAAACGGCACAGCCAGAAGTTATCCAAGTTGCTAGTGAGGAAGAAATTACAGAAGATTCCTCAGTGGCAGCAATTGTTGAACAGCCAGATGTTTCCAGCCCAGAACTCACGGCAAGTGAAGTTGAACTAACACCCACTGAACCACTAGCTACGCCAGAGGCAACACAGCCAACAGCACCAGCTAACTTATCCTTTTTAGAACGGGCGGCGGCAGAACGGCAAGCCAAGCTGGAGCAACTCATAGCTACTGCTATTGAAGTTCCAGAACCGGAGGTAGTACAGCCAGTAGCGACAACCTCAGCAGAAACAGGAGAGGAAATTCCCGGACTGCTATTTGATGATGGGTTTGTCTGGTCAGCGAAAGTTCTAGCAGCTCAAGGTAGAAGTGCAGAAGACGTTTCTATTGAAGAAATTACCTGGCTGAAAAAGCTCCGGCAAGGATTAGACAAAACTCGCCGTAGTATTCTCAATCAACTGAAGGCGATTGTTGGTCAAGGGCCGCTTAACCAAGCTGCTGTGACGGAAATTGAGGCATTGCTTTTACAAGCTGATGTTGGTGTAGAGGCGACAGACTTTATTATCAATGCCCTACAGACAAAACTGCGAGAAGAAGTTACCGCACCTGAAGAAGCGATCGCTTTCCTGAAAAAAATCCTCCGGGATATGCTGGATGCACCGAGCAAAACATCTCACAAAACTACCTTTACTCCAGAAAAAGAAACCTTAAATATTTGGTTAATTACTGGGGTAAATGGTGCCGGTAAAACCACCACCATCGGTAAAATTGCCCACTTGGGACAAAAATCTGGCTATAAATGCTTGATTGGCGCAGCAGACACCTTCCGTGCCGCCGCCGTGGAACAGGTGAAGGTTTGGGGTAGTAGAAGTGGCGTGGATGTAATTGCCAATCCGGGAAAAAATACAGATCCGGCAGCAGTTGTATTTGATGCGATCGCAGCTGCCCAAGCACGTCAAACTGAATTACTTTTGGTAGATACAGCTGGGCGACTGCAAAACAAGAAAAATTTAATGGACGAACTCGGTAAAATCCGGCGAATTATCGACAAAAAAGCCCCAGATGCCAAAGTAGAATCACTATTGGTTCTAGATGCCACTTTAGGCCAAAATGGACTACGACAAGCCGAAGTTTTTTCCCAAGCTGCCCAACTCAGTGGTGTTGTCTTAACCAAGCTAGATGGCACCGCCAAAGGCGGCGTTGCCCTTGCCGTTGTACAGCAGCTAGGTTTACCAATTCGCTTTATTGGTGCTGGCGAAGGAATTGAAGACCTACGCCCCTTTTCAAGCTATGAGTTTGTCGAAGCTCTCTTGAGTGGTTAGTTGAAAAATTTCGAGTTAAAAATTTCTCTCAACAGACTTAGGACTTACGCAATACTGTATTATTCTTCTCTGGGAGACACTGCGCTTTGGCGTCAGCCTCTGACAGAGAAGGAGGTTCGATAAATTAAGCTTTTTAGCTATTTTTGTGTAAGTCCTAAAACTAATAAATTTAGGCATGACTGATCTGGTATTATCACTTGAACTAACTAGAAACAGCTCAAGTCCTAAAATTATGAATTTGTCACAATAAATAGGTGACTTTTGCTAAAATTTCTAGCTAATGCCCTTTTTGAAGTCTTAAATGGGCTTTTTAAATGTAGCAGCACGGTATTTAGTTGCTACATACAAAATCCCCTAGACTTTCATATTGCAGCAATTGAAAAGGGAATCGAGACACTCACCCCCACAAATACAACTCTATTGTGGGATAGACAGCAGTCCCAATGGTGAGCAGTGCGTTGGGAAACCAGCGCGGGTGATTTCAGCGCTGCGGGAGGTTTAATTCCTCCATAGGTGTTTGGTGTTGGCTATGGCGACTTACTCGTGCAACGTCTATCGAGAGGTTGGAATTCTGATGGTTAAATGAAAACACTCTTTCTGACTTTTGACTTAAAGGTCTTAGAAGATATTTCTTCTATTTTTAGTGTCATCTTTTTTATTCATATCTTACACTTGCCAAATGACTCACCCCTAAAATAAATTACAGGCGAATGGTTTAACTCTGTTACCTCTGACTAAGAAGATAGAGTTACTTCACTTTTATCCAGTTTTGATGGGTTTAAATTTTGCGTATTCAGCAATTCAAAATTCGCAAAACGAGAAATTAAAAATGGAAAAGCTCAATCTTGGCGATTATCCCAGCGATTATGGTATACAAATTAAGTATTTGAAAACTTATTTACATATTCTCAGGTTTGGAAAGGAGTGTAATTCTGTTTTTTAGCAAATCAAGCTCGATTTGAGCGCTTATAGAGGTTTTTACTTAAAAGACTTCTAGTCTCCTAGTTGCTTATGCCTAAACAGTTCCTCAGAGAGCGTTATAAATTATTCTTTGAATAAAGTATTTTTATGACTTTAGAGATATGCTTTGGTAATTAAGTTATGAAAAAATGAAAAGATTTCTGAGCTATCAGCAAAACTAGTAATTTTTACGGGTAAAATTTGGACTAAAAATACATGATTTGAAATTACTAATATTCCATCATAAATACAATAAGCAAATAAAATCCTGATAAAATTTGCCTGTTACGTCTTTATACTCTTGCTAAAATGGCAAGTCTTGTCTAAATATGGTTTAGCAATGCCAAAGCCAAAAGATTTATAAGTAATCTAAAATCTGCCAATATAAAGTGCAATAATACCTGTGCCTGTGTCTCAACTGCCCTCTCAACCCACTGATAATAATAGTAGTGCCGCGACGGATGTCACACCAGTCGTGGCACTCAAAGAACTTGTGGCAAGGTTGCACCGGGAACAGAACAAAATTCAAGATTTGCTAAGTTCTTTAGGATTTGCCCTGAGAAGTTTCAATAATTTGAATCAGTTTTTGGAACTGATTCCGCTGATGGCAACAAGAGTGACAGATGCAGACGGTAGCGCCCTGTTTCTCTACAAACCTAATGGTCAAGTCAGGTTAGAACAGTTACATTGGCAAGATAGTGGCCAGCGCAAGAATATCCGCAAAGCGCTAGAAATAGCCAGTAGTCAAATCACGCTGTTGCCTAATACTGCCCCCCTAGCGAATGCCACGGGGATTTTGGATGACCAGATGCATCGCTATTTAGGACCAGATGTGCAAATCTTTGGTACGGCGATTCTGGTAAAGCATACAGAACGGGGATGGCTCTATGTCTTGAGCCGCGATCCAGAATATAGTTGGACAGAAACCAGGCAAAAGTTAGTTAGGTTAGTGGCAGACCAAACAGCAGTAGCGATCGAAAACGATGAACTAGCTGTAGAACTAAGAAAAAAAGAACGTCTAGACCAAGAACTAGAAATTGGCGCAGAAATCCAACGGCGACTTCTACCACGTCAATGCCCCACAATTCCCGGTGCAGTCCTGGCGGCACGCTGTAAACCTGCCAATCGCGTCGGCGGAGACTACTACGACTTTATTGCTACCAATCACAATAAGATTCAGCCCAAGATTAAAGGTGGCACGGAAACTAGTCGCTGGGGTTTGGTTATTGGAGATGTCATGGGCAAAGGTGTCCCCGCTGGGCTGATTATGACGATGATGCGGGGAATGCTACGGGGAGAAGTGCTACATGGTAATTCCCCAGCCGGAATTCTACAAAACTTAAATAGAGTGATGTATGCGGATTTGGAAAATTCCCATCGCTTTGTAACTCTATTTTACTCAGAATATAACCCTCACAGCCGAATTCTGTCTTATAGCAATGCAGCACACAATCCTCCCTTGTGGTGGCACGCAGCGACAAAAACTGTCACCCGTTTAGATACTTTGGGAATGTTAATCGGTTTGGATGCTAACAGCCAATATGAAGATGCCCAGGCACAGTTAGAGCCTGGGGATACAATTATCTACTATACAGATGGCTTGACTGATGCCGCTGCTGCTGCTGGCGATCGCTTCGATGAAGACAATTTTGTTACTGGCTTCAATACGGCTTGTAAATACTGCAATGGGCCAGAGGAGATTGTGGATTACCTCTTTGACCAAGTTCAGCAATTCATCGGTGCTGATAAACAAAACACTGATGATATGACACTAGTTGTTCTGCAAATCTTATAATCATTGGGCATTTATGCTCGGTCAAGTCATGAGTCAATGCTTGAGTTTATGGTGACAGAGGATTCACCACAGTGATTCCACTAAATTTAATTTTTTATTTATTTTTCTTTTAATTACCGTAGCGATCTCTCAAACGGTTGTACATCAACCTTTTTTGGTAACTTATTTGTATCTAACCTTTAGGATAATACATAAAAAATGATCGTTAGAATACTTTTCTGTTCAATTAAAAACTATATATTTTGCACATCTAGCACAGTAGGAAACGCCAAGGGGGAGAGCAGGTAAAAGGTAAAATGTACAAGGTAAAAAGTAAAAGGTAAATTTACTTCTTCATTTTTGCTTTCTTTCTATCCTTGTGACGCAAGCATTTGGTCTGCTCCCTTTTGGCGTTTTAATTTTTCTTTCTCCGCCGTAGCAAGTTCACAACAGCTACGACGGAGTTTTGCTTTCTTTGTTTCTTCGTCCTAGATTTGCTTTTTTAAACTTCCTTGATATTTAAGCTGAAAATCTTCAATTAATGATTTGTCAAAATATTTCTGAAAATATTTTAGACGAAGAATTTAGATTGCTATTCTTGCGCCCCAGCTTTTTGCAGACTCCGCACCACGTTCTTATAACCATTAAATTCTGCAATCATTAAAGCAGTATAACCGCCACGGTTTTTCAAATTCACATCTGCCCCAGCTTGGAGTAATAACTGCACAATTTCGCCATAACCTGCTGAAGCAGCCCATATTAATGATGTGGCCCTCGCTGAGTCTTGAAAATTCACATCTGCCCCCTTTGCTAGCAGCAAATGTACGATCTCTTTGTGTTTACGTTCAGTTGCCTTAATTAAAGCAGTTTTGCCATCATCCCCTGGAATGTTGACATCAGCACCATAGTCTAACAACACTTGCACTGTTTGGGTGTGTCCTTGCGATGCAGCCAAAGTCAAAGGAACTTCACCAAGATTTTTCCCATTTATATCTCCGCCAGAACGTAGTAGTGCCTCGACAATTTGGCTATGTCCCTGCAATGCTGCTACAAGCAGTGGTGTATCGCCTAGACGGTTCCTTATTTGGACATCTGCACCCCTGTTAAGCAATATTTGTGCGACATCAATGTAGCCTTCCACAACGGCGAGGTGTAAGGCAGTTTCACCATCTCGATCTTGAAGATTTATCTGGGCACCTCGATCTAGTAAAGCTGCTGCGATCGCACTGTGTCCAACCGCTGCTGCTGCCGATAGGGCAGTTCCACCATCAGCGTTTTTCACATTCACATCAGCCCCTGCTGCTAGCAGTGCTTCCACAATCTCCAGATGTCCCAAGTCTGCCGCGAACATTAAAAGAGTCTCACCCTCTTGATCGTGGATATTGACATCCGCACCAGTTTGGAGAATAGCTTGTAAAACTTCTATTTTTCCCTGCTTAATAGCAAGTTTCAACGCCGTATCATCATCTTTATCAGCAATATTAACTTGGGCATCAGCAGCCAATAAAACTCGCACTACATCAATGTGACCTTTGAGTACTGCTGCCATTAAAGCTGTACTGCCATCTTCATTAGTGGCATTGACATCCGCACCTTTAGATAGTAAAAGTTGCACAATGTCAAGCTGTTTGGCACTAGCTGCCAACATCAAAGCCGTCAAACCATAAATTTTTCTGGGCAAGTTGATATTTGCCCCAGCATCCAGCAGCGATCGCACAATTTCGGTGTAGCCTAAATTAGCAGCAAACATTAACGCCGTGGTACCTTGGCGATCGCACGCATCCACCCTTGCACCAGCAGCTAGTAGCGCACATAGCCCATTGATATCACCGCTTTTAGCAGCTTTGAGCAGCAAAGTATCGTTGTTTTCAGTCATGAATGAGATCCCACACAGGGTGTTTTGTTCGTCTACCCTCAAAATTTAGTCTGAGATTGTTTATCCACTTTGGCAAGAGGGCGAAGCAAAATAGTCGGGGGAGATGGGGAAGTCTCTTTTAATTTGTGCAACTTTAAGCACAGAAAATAGAGTTATGCTAATTTTTATGAAGATTTAATTATTAGGCGAGAACACGATGAGTCTGGAACTTTCTACGTCGGTGAAATATTGGCTGAACTTCTTCCATCCGGTGCTCATGTGGGCGCTATTAGTACTCTCAATTTATGCTGCCTATTTAGGACTGCAATTGCAGCGTACCAGAAATGCTCAGGGGGANAGAAAAAAAGAATTGATTAAAGGTAGATATAACGTCAGACACTACCAAATCGGATCTATACTCCTAGCTTTGATGGTGGCAGGTACGATCGGTGGGATGGCCGTCACTTATATCAATAATGGTAAGTTATTTGTGCAGCCTCACCTGTTAGCAGGATTGGGTATGACAAGTCTAATAGCATTTTCTGCTGCTTTATCCCCTTATATGCAGAAAGGGGCAAATTGGGCGCGTGCAACCCATATTTTAATAAATTTCACGCTTTTGGGACTTTTTGCTTGGCAGGCTGTTACTGGGGTGCAAATTGTCCAAAGAATTCTCACTAAAGCATAGTCTGTAAGTTATTGTCAGTTAACAGGCTAATAACTGTTAACTGACTATTGACTCAACGCTTTTGCTTAAAATTAGCAGGAAATGGTATTTCTAAAGATTTATGAAAATCTTCCTGAACTTTGCGAGTTAAGCGGCGGGAGACTTGGCGGACAATTTGATTAAGTAAGCGATCGCCTGTAGATTGAATTATAGACTTGGGTAATCGCTGAATAAATCGGGGAAAGTGAAGATAAACTATCAAATCCAATTCCCATTCAACTTTTGTAACTTCGCCAATAGTACTGCAAGCATCGTTACCAATTAACTGTAGAGATGCCCGATAATCTACGTCATAACCGGGCGGCTGGTAGTCAGGAATGGGGATTGTACGGATGCGGTAAATACCCTCCTCTGGAGGCAACAATTCCAAACCTATTTTTGGTTCTACTTCATAACCGAAAGAACCAAAACGACCAATTGTTAAAGCATAGCCATTTTCCCCAAGTGATTGTACCTTCATGGGTTCAGCACAGCGCGAAAACCATGAGGAGTGAGAATTGAGATACTCAGCAACCTTCTCTACTGGGGCACCCATTTCCATACAATCTTGATAACGACCGTAAAATTTTGTGAGCGTCGCTACATTTGGTTCTGTTAATGTGTCCTCGGCTTCTTGGCTGGACGCTACAGGTAAAACTGCTTCTGTTATTTCCCAGGATTTATATTCGCCTTTTCTTGAAAGCATAAATGCATTACTGTATATTTTGGCGTTGGTCTATATTAATGATTCCCCATATACCTGGGTCATTTCGCATTCAGATCCCATTTTGACCGAAACCTCATTAATCTGCGAGCGACTCCATAGAATTACTAAAATAAAGAACTAAACAGGCACACAATAGTTTCCCAGGATAGCATTTATTATGAAAGCATTTGTAGCAGGGGCAACAGGTGAAACAGGTCGCCGAATTGTACAAGAATTGATAGCGCGGAATATTCCCGTCCGAGCTTTGGTGCGGGATATAGAGAAAGCTAGAGCTATTCTGTCTCCTGAAGCTGAATTAGTAGTAGGTGACGTATTGCAACCAGAAAGTTTAACTACTGCGTTGGGAGATAGCACAATTCTGTTGGTTGCGACTGGGGCAAAACCTAGCTTTGACCCCACTGGCCCCTATAAAGTGGATTTTGAAGGGACTAAAAATTTAGTAGATGCTGCTAAGGCAAAGGGAATTGAACATCTGATCTTAGTTTCTTCTTTGTGTACTTCCCAACTTTTCCATCCGCTAAACTTGTTTTGGCTAATTTTGTTGTGGAAAAAACAAGCTGAAGAGTATATTCAGAAAAGCGGTCTTACTTATACAATTGTCCGGCCTGGTGGGTTGAAGAATGAAGACAACTCCGACCGCATAGTGATGCAGAGTGCAGATACACTGTTTGATGGTAGTATCCCCAGGCAGAAAGTCGCCCAAGTTGCTGTTGAAGCGCTTTTTGAAGCAGATGCACGCAATAAAATTGTCGAAATTATTGCCAAACCTGAAGCAGCCTCAAAAAGCTTTAAGGAGCTATTTCAGCAGTGCTGATATTCCACAGGATTTTATTGCTTCTGCCTCTTAGTCTCATCCCCAAGATCATCGGCTCACATCTTTGATGGAAAAGTAATGCCTACGCACTTTTTCAATTAGCTTGCATTATCTAAATTGACCGACCTTTGATGCCACTCCCTAAAGCGATCGCTCTATTTTCCCTGCAAGGGCTTGTTCCCAAATTGGTAGATCCTCCGGTCGGTCAACATCAGCTAAGGGCAACAAGTCCACGTATGACAAACTAAGTTTCTGGGCAATATCCACGGTTTTCTGGAATACGTGAGCAGTTCCCCACTCGATGTTAACGAATAGCTCCGGGATGGGTTGGCGCAAACCAATTAAGTAATATCCACCATCGATCGCAGGTCCAAGTACGAGGTCAAAGGCGTGTAACTTCTCAAAGGCTGTTGCTAAAATCTGGGCATTGACTCCAGGACAATCTGTACCAATGATAATTACTTTTTCTGCACCAGATTGAAAAGCATCAAAAAGCGATCGCGCCATCCGCAAACCTAGATCCCCTTCACCTTGACACTGGTAAACCAAATCCAACCCCAGCCAGTCTTGCATAAGTTGCGAATCGCCACCTGCAAAACGCACTTCCACAGATATGTCAATGGCTTTTTGCAATTCTTGAACCTGAAATATTGTATGCTCAGTCATTTCCCGTTGAAGATTGGCAGCACCAACATTTCCTAAAGCAGGTATCAATCGGGTTTTTGTCCTACCTGATTCTGGATAACGGGTGAAAATAATCAGGTGCTGTTTTAGGCTTGCTGGTAAGTTCAGCACAAAATACCTTGTTTAACAACTAAAAATATCTTAATAGCAATACTTGTCGTTTTCGTTAGCTCTAGCGCGATCTTTTCCCGTTCGCATAGCCCCCAAAATTGTAGAAACATAGACACAACGTCTAGCTTTACCACCATTCAAGCTGTAGAAGGTTATCTGTCCTAATCCGCCTACAGTACACTGATTTCCAATTTCAGAGATAGGACAACCGTGATAGTTAAATAAAACTCGCCACATTTGCTGTGAAGTATGTTTTTGTAAAGTTGTCTCCTTTTTTCCTTTATTGTTTTCTTCTTCATCTATGCGAATGTTCGGCTCAAGGTTATGCCATAGGTTGCCATTGTTTTTAACAGCATCAGGAATGAATTGTCCTGCTTCTGGCTGATGAACTGCCCATTGCACGACACCATTTTGTATGCGAAAACTGGCTTGCCTAGTCAATTTATCTTTGGTGGCTTGGCTTTGTGCTTGGCGCATAGCATAATAAACCTCATTTTGGCTTTTGTTGAGACGGCGAGTCTCCATAAAAGCCAGCCAATTGGATATTCCAATCGTAGCTAATATACCAATTAATACAATAACTACTAACATCTCTGGTAAGGTAAAACCACTGTTAGAATGATTATTCCTCAAAAGATTTTTTGCATAAACTAAAGACGGTAGATGCACCAGACTATACATTTTTTATTCTGATAGTTTTTCAGCTACGTCGCTGTTAAACAATGTTTCATTTTTTTAGCTTTTAACTTCGCGTTGGTTAATAATATTGTCGAATAGCGTAGGCATTAAAAGGATTATGAAAATTTTTAATAATAATTTTAAAGTGAAATTTATACGCTGAAGCCTTGAAGAATTATTCAGAACATAATTCCATAAAAATTTAGCCGCAGTTAAAGCTTTTTGTCGATTAAACGGCTTTTGTAGCGCTTTGCATGTCAGATATTTATATAAATTTGTCAGACTTAGATTCCAAGTATTCTTAAGTGCTAAAGGTCTTTCCTTATATGCTCTTTCAAGCACCTGCAAACAAGCTTTTTCTTGCCTTACAAGATTAGAAGAAACTGAATTAGCACTTATTCTGTACAATATTTGTACAGATGGTACGCATACAAAATCAAACTGGCAAGCTAATCGCAACCACATATCCCAATCTTGAGCAGCACTTAGAGATTCATCAAATCCACCCAATTTGATTAAAGCTTCTCTACGAATCAAAGGATTGGAGCCATTCTCTAAAAAGTTTGCCAACAATAACTTTTCATAAACGTCTCCATTGGCTGTAACGTGTGTACCAGAGAGTACTATTTCACCATTTTCATTAATATAATCAGTCCAACTGTAAGCAACTGTCGCAGTAGCATTTTCTTGCAGAGCCTTTAATTGAGACTGAAGCTTATCAGGTGTCCAAAGATCATCCGCATCTAAGAAACTCACAAATTCTCCAACTGCAAGCTGTAGACCTCGGTTACGACTAACATTTCCGCCAGCATTGGTATAGGAAAATATTTTTATTCGGGGATCTTTAATTTGTTTAACAACATCTAAAGTTGAGTCTTCTGAACCATCATTAATTACAATTAATTCTAGGTCACTCAAAGTTTGATTTAGAACAGATTGAATTGTATGATGAATAGTATTTTCACTATTATAAGCGGGGATAATTACAGAAGTTTTCGGCAAATCTTGACTATAGTTAATCATTTTATAGGGCTAATTTATTTTTTAATCCTTTGCGCAAATTAGATTTTAAGTAGTAAAAAGGACTCATCATACTAGCCAAGTAAAATTCCATTTCAAAAAGTGCAATTAAATTACTTTTCAATTTCCCTCTATAATGAATACGATGATGTAATACTCGGCGTAAATTACCTAAAATAGTTTTCATAAACACTATTGGTTTTTGCCAATTTTTAGTATTTATCAAGCTTAACTGGAAAATACACAAGCCACAACCGCGTGCCAGAGTTAAGAGATAATCTCTTTCAAGTCGCCAATGTGGTATCTGATGATAAGTGTGCATGGTAGGGTTATACCAAATTTGCCAGCCTGCATAATGTATGTAAAGCAATGGTTCATAGTCATCACCCTGTACCAAAATACCAGGCAGCTTCCCACTTAAATTAGGTCGCTGTGGTACATTTTCACACCATACCTGTTTCCGAACAACAAGCGCTGCACCAGGAGGAAGTCTTAAATTATCTGCGTCAAATAAATATGGATTTGAACCATGTTCTCTGATAGCTAAAAAAGCTTGAATTCTTTCAAAATTTTCTGGTGGGTTTACTTCAAAATCACCATGAATCTGTCCACTCCAAGCACCTGCTTGAGGATGCTCTAATCCAAAAGTATATGCTTCTGATAACCAATCAGGAGCAGGTAAATTATCATCATCTAAAAATGCAATTAGCTGCCCCTTAGCTTCACGTACTGCTCGCAATCTAGCAAAAGCTGCTCCTTGTTCGGGTTCTAAAAAATATCTTAAATGACAGTTTCCATTATACATTTTTTGGTAATTCTGGATAATTTCAAATGTATTATCAGAACTATTATTATCCACAACAATAATTTCCCAGCTAAGGTGTTCTACTGCTGTCTGGGTTAATAGCTTATCCAAAATTTTAGGTAAACGGATTGCTCCATTGTATGCAGGAATGGCTACGCTAATATCTAAATTTTCAGATGTTAATTCAGTCATACATAATGCCTAATATTTTAATAATTTATTTTTTGAAGTATCCATTTTTCCAAAGATAAAATGGACTAATAAAACTACTTAAAAAAAGTTCCATCTCGCAAGCAGCGACTAAATCATCTTTTACATTAGTTCGATATTTTAGTAAGTGTAATGTGATTTTACGTAAGTCATTTATCATATAAGACAAAAGAGCAAATGGTCTATATATTTGTTTTATATTTACCATTCTAGTTACACAACGGCTAAGTCCAATTCCTCTAAAAAATGGAATCAAATAATCTTTTTGCAAACGCGATTTTGGTATTTTGTGTGATATCTCCATTTCTGGGTTATACCAGATTTCCCATCCTGATTTTTGAATATAAGACAACATTTCTAAATCTTCACTAGTGAGCATATTGCCTTTAACTCTACCAGTTAAAATAGACTTATCGGGTACACTTTCTAACCATGCTTGTTTACGAACAACAAGTCCGGCAGAAGGGGGTAGTAGTTTTTTAGATGCTTCATATAATAGTGGTAGATTCCCCCGCTCTGTAATTGCTAAAAATGGAGCAATTCGCTTAAAGTTTTCCGGTGGTGCTACTTCCCAGTCTGGGTGAATTTGGCTGCCATAAGCTCCTGCTTTGGGATATTTTTCACCAAAAGCATAAGCTGCTGCCACCCAATTTGATACTGGGTAGTTGTCATCATCTAGAAAACCTATGAGTCTACCTTTAGCTTCTGCAACTGCCCTTTTTCGAGCATAAGCTGCGCCTTGTTTTGGTTCAAAACAATACTTTAAAGGGTTAGGACATTGCCAATCTTTTTGATAGGTTTGAACAACTTTAGCTGTATTATCAGTGCTGTTATTATCTACAACTATAATTTCCCAAGATAAATTTTCGGTGTGAAGTTGGTTGTGTAGTCGTTCTAGTAGTTCAGGCAAACGACTTTCACCGTTATAAGTTGGGATAGCTACAGTAAAGTCAAGGTTATCAGTCATTATTCCGAAAAGTATATTTTGATGATGACGCTTTTTATTATGTTCAGGCAATGGCTAATTTATCAATGGCTCTTAAATAAACTATCAAACATTAAAACTGCACATGATGTTTCAATTTTGCTATCAACGTGCAGTTTTATGTTCAGCAATATTACGTATTTTTAAACAAATATTGGTATTTAAATTACTTAACTGCATTTATCATCTTTTGCTGCCAGCATTGAGCCTAAGAGAGTTTTTACAATGACACATCGCTTTACACTACTAGGCAATGTAAAATTTGCAGAACTTGGTACAGCTACCACTATTTTTAACCCAGGTGGCTCTGTACCTGCTGGCACTGTTCCAAAGTTATTTGGCAGAGTTAGAACTCCCATATAGTCAAAAGTAATTTTTGCTGATGTACTTAAAGGATAGGATACAGGAGAATTAATAGTAGTATTAGCAATGTTTTCCCCACTAAGATTTCCGCCCAACAAAAATTTATCAGAATTGGCTCCCACATCGGCCGCTAAGGGTTTCCATGTCCATGTGCCGATTGCAGCATCGGCACGATAAATAGCAACCTCTATATTTTGGGTTGTGCTATTTCTCTGAAAACTGACACTGTAGTTAAGTTTTTTGGTTTTAGCTTCGCGTTGTGCTTCTTGCAGTGCGGCGAAAACGGCGTCGTTAACCTTATTTATCCGTTGCCGATTTACAAAGGCAGCCCAACCAGGAGCTGCGATCGCTGCTAAAATTCCTACTAGCAGCAGTACTACTATTAACTCTATAAGACTAAATCCAGCATCTTGTTGATTGTAGCCATTAGTAGAGGGTCTATTTGCTAAATATTGCTGCTTTAGCTTTGTTTTTCGGCTGTGCAACTGGAAAGAATCTAAGAGTTTTAAACTAAGAATATTCGGCATACTATCCTGCTTTTATTAATATTTATCAAAGATAGAAGCTATTTTGTAAAAAGAAGCTGCTTCCTTGAACCTTAATGTTTGCACTTGGAAAATAACTAGATTTACTCTGGGCGTAACGTACTTTAGTTTCATCATTTTGTATTAGGCGAGCTTGTGCATTACCTCTCAAATAAACTTCCGCAGCACTTCTATTATCTGTGCTAACTGAATTTATACAAGCATAGAATCCTGTTCTAACACTAGTTGCTGCTACTGGAACTTGACTAAAGTTAGTAGAGCATGTTACTGCTGGTGCTCCCTGTGCTATTGTTGTTTGATCTATAAAATCAACCAACACCACGGGAACTTGATCGTAAGCCCCNCCTCCTGCCCAACTATTCATTTTTGCTTGTAACGTTATGCCCTTTTGTGACAAGTCAAATGGTTTAAAACCTTTATCTGGACATGGGAGATATTTGTCGGTTGCAGTAAATCCAGAGCAAGTCACTGTAGCAGCAGTATTTGGAACGCCATCTTTAATTTCCCATCTAGCGATGCGTGCAGCGTTAGACCAAGTAGTGCTAGTGTCTTTAATTAAATAGTAGGCAACTAATGAGTAAACAAAAGTATCATCTTTTTGAGTGCCTGTAATTGTAATTGCTTGATTAACTAATTCTCGTTTCCAAAAAACAAGCACAGGAACTTTATCTGTTCCGTTAGGTAGTTGATTCCCAGTTGTACTTGCATTTGGGCAAGTGTTATTGGTACTAGCATCAACAGTACCGCTTAGACAAGCAATTCCAGTAGCATCATATATATATATTGCTTGTTGGAGATCGCGAGTAATATAATCTAGTGCAGCTTTAATTTCTTGTTCAGAGTTCGCTTTGGCTTGTTCCTGACCATCAGTGTTTAAAATACTGATCATAAAACTTAGTAACGGCGTAATTACTAAAAATGCAATGAGCATAGCCACTAATAATTCAATCAGGGTAAAACCACTATTTTTATTTTGCTTATCAGAGGGTTTTAGCTGAGTACTTAACAGCCACCTCAATATATTCATTTTGCTACAGGTTCTCCTTAATGACCGATACTGAGTCATGAAATTATTTATGTTTAACGGGTTAATTATGGTTGACAACCACCAAGGCGATCGCACAAAGCGCTATACGAACTTTGACCCCTGACAATTTCAGTTGTCATTTCTACTAGTGGTGCTTTGCGATCGCCTAGTCCCCCAGTGAATGTTGCTGCTGTTTTTCCACTGCTACCCGAAGTTAAGGTACCAAATTCAGCATCTGAACGATATACCCGAACTCCCAAACGATAGCCTTGACCTTTATCAGCGTCGCTATCTGTGACAGCAACGCGAATAGCCTGAATGTAAAATAGATCGCTAGTACAGTTGGGATTAGCAAGGCTACCATTTTTGTTAAAGCAATACAAACCAGTGCTAGCAGTAGGAGCTGACGTACTACTCAATAAATAGTCACTGCTTGAACTGGATACATTTCTACTTGTGCTAGCAGTCAGTGTAACGGTGATTGTCGGATCTGAGATTGTTTTGGACTTGATAGCATCAATAAAGGCTTTAGCTGCTCCTGTTGCCAATTCCACCCGTTTAGCTTGTACACGGGTTGCAGTTGACATGACTAGGACAGGTGCGATCGCTACTAGCAAAATGGCAACCACAAGGATCGCCACAAGCGACTCAATGATCGTAAAACCAGACTCGTTAGACTGGGCAGATAATTCTTTTAGTTGGCGTGGGTTCATACTCAATTTTTTAATAAGCCTATGTTTTAAAGTAATTTGCGATCGGGTGTAATACACTCGTAACCTCTCTTTAAACCTCTTCCCTACAAAGAGAAGAGGCTTTGAATTTTACCCCTTCCTGTCAGTGAAGGAGGTTAGAGGATTAGGTCTGTTAACGCGATCTATTCACCTAAAAAGTGCTATAAAAACTCTCATTCAGACTACTTTAGGATGGTTGGAGTTGGCAGTTAGTAGGACGTTCAGTTGCAGGTAGCGCAAATTTGAAACCGCTGCCAAAGTAACTAGTGTCCGCAGTATCAAACCCATCCGCTGCTTGAGTTTGGACAGAACACAACAAAGTTTTCACCCAAAGGTCATCCCGGCCTACTTCTCTGAAGTATTCATTCGGAGGATCTGTTGCTGGAGTTACAAAGCGCTGGGCAAACAAGTCGGGGTTTTGTGCCAATAACGCCACATCAAAACCCCAGTTACGGTTAGGAGGCATATAATAAGGCGCTTCCCCAGCACCATTAGTAGTGAAAGTACTATCTGATGTGTAACCAGGTCTTGTAGAAAAGAGAGTTCTGAAAAATATACTGTCAATATTGGCAGTAGAGGAAAGAGCGCTAGGGGTAGAAGAGGTTGCAGCAACAGTTGTTGATCCTGGTCTGACGAGAACTTGGAATGGTGCGCTAGCATAGATACTGCGTTTGAATTGGATGAATGAACCGTTGATATTGGCATTAATCCCATTCCAGTTTTCTAAGAAGCGCACAAAGTTATGCAAACCCCCGTTAATTTCGTAGGTAGTTGGAGTTGAACCCCCGCTAATTGAATTCACACGAGCAGGAGTGTCACCAGAAGCAATTACTAGATTAAAAGTTGTTTCACTTGCCTGAGACAACCATCTAGTATTTTTAACAAAACTAGACGATGATGCTATAGCGGTGTAAGTCTTTTCAGTATCGTCAGGATCTGTGGTTGTTACCTGTAATTGCAATACAGGCTCTAATAGTGGTTGAAAAGATCCATCTCTTGTGAATGTTGTCGTGCTTCCAGGAAAATCCCTAAACGTAGAAAGCAAAGAAGCTGGTACTTGGGGATACCTGTAAAATAGACGAATGTTATTTTTGTAGATTATATCGCTGCCGCTGAATCCTGGTGGCTTAGTAGTATTAATATCTTTCGTGGTTGCAAACCAGAGAGCATTATTTGCTGGTTCGGGTAGGCTGCCATCATTAAATTGAGCTACTACTTTAACTCCTCCTACTGTTGTTATGCCTAATGCAACGGGAGTATAGCCAGTTTGACTGATATTTGCACTAGTTATGACAGCACCACCGCTAGTAAGCAACTTACCATTAATATCTCGTTTGAACGCAACCCGGCGGGCAAATCTTCTAAAATCAACGTTTGCTGATTGGGCAGTTGTACCAGCTAAGAGTTTGGTAAGCTGTGCATTTGCTGGAAGATTATGAGATTTTATTGATCTATCGCCATCGTAACCAATATACCAATCAGTTTCTGTACATTCTGAAACTGGTATTTTGAAGCACATTTCCATTACATACTCTGGGAAACTCCCTCGTCGTTGAATGGGCGTGACGAAATTGTTCAAATAAGAACTGTTAAAGTTTACTGAGTCAGTAGCAGTGGGAGTCCCTTTGTAGTACGTATCATCATTAGATGAAGTGAAGAAGTTAGATGAAGTAACAAAGTTGTTATTCCAAAAGCCTGCCTTCAATCGATTCAATACGGTGTCAGCATCACTCACTTGGTGGTTATTTCGCAAGTCGTAATCACCCTCATTGCGGAAACCTTCGCGGAAGTTACTAGACAGCAAGGTGACAGCATCGGCAATTACTGATGCTGGTCGCCAAGTTTCGCCTGTTGTGCAATTAGGTAGTCTAGAGTCATTAGGCCGACAAGCAAAGTTAGGATCGCGATTTGTCGCAGTACGAGTATAAAATTTAGTATCGTAGTTACTAGCACTAGGATCTAAAAGATCCCCACCTAGAAATTCTTGTTTAGCGTGCAGATTAAAATTGCCTTTAACATACGCTGGTAGCTCAGTTGCTAAAATCAAGCCTTTTTCTTCCGGTCTGTAATCAGTCAGACGACTCAAGTTACTGCCATTAATCAACATAATGGCGTTGGGTCGGCGTTCAGGATCGAGCTTGTAGTCACTGGCGCTGACATTATCACTTGTTGAGTCACTGCGATCTTTTTGAGCATCATCACGAGATGCATAAATAATGCCGCTATTGGGCAATAGATATTCCTTGTCCGCTGCAACGCCGATTGCTTGTGTGCGAAGCAGACTTAAATCTATGGTAGTGGCACGAATTTCTAATGGCTGACGCTGTTCAACTTCCAGATTGTATTTTCCAGTTAATGCAGCACCTTTATCTATAGCCTTAATTTGTCGGGCATCAAGAAATGCAGTTTCTTTGATTGCGCCATCAGGAACGTAGGTAGTACTCCTAGTCAAAGTGCCATCAGCAATTTTGATTGCACAGATGGTAGAATCAATTGCTGATTGCTCAGAGAGAGTAAGTTTGCTAGTTGTTGCTTTGGCCAGTGCTTGCCGCAGTAATGGATTGACAAGACGACCATTGGGAAATACCAAGTTAGCTTGATGTTTCAAGCGATCTAGCAAAGTTACGCTAGTGTTAGTAACATCATCATCGTTAGTCACAGCTGCAAAAAAACCATTGCCATCTACTGCCTGTCCTCTAGTTATACCAGCGGCTGTAGTCGCGGGAGCAGCGTAAACAATCCCATTGTTAGATGCAGCTACTGTTGTCAAATCACTTGCATTGTAAGTGTTTGTAGTTGCTGTTGCCTGATTGGTAGGGTTATAGTAACTACTTACACAAGCCATAGGTGTCTGATAATCGTCTGGTGTAGCCGCCAGAGGATTGTAGGAATCAAAATTGTAGTGATACACTACCGTGGCACGCATTACCAAATCACCACGTTTTTGTTTACTCGCATCAAGAGGATCGGTTGGATCGGGTACAAGCATAGGCATACTATCAGGCCAGACTACTGTGCCAGCACTTTCGTTGACTACCGACACTGGTGTGCTTGGATCATCAGGTGGTGTAGGACGAGTAGGTAGCCCAGAACCTGTCGGTCTATATACTCCAGCGCCTGTAATCACCCTCAGCCCACCGACCACATCAAGGATATTAGTTCGGGGTGAAGCGGCTGAAATCTCCCAAAAACCATCACGTCCTGTTACCCCTAAATCTGATAACTGTCTAACGCGAGTGCTACGAGTACGATCTTTGGTAGTGCTACCTGTCCACTTCACCGCAGGGGAGATGGCTTGAGGATCATTCTCTCCTACAAAGTCTCCTTTTGTGCTATCCCATATAAGTTCAGGCAGGTTGTTGCCTAATACGATGCGATCGCCTAACTGTGTTTCTATTACGGGAGTATTATCTACAACGTCTGGATCTCTAGTAGGTAGTTGCGCTGTATTGAGTGTTAGTGTTGTATTAGCATCTGTTGGATAAATCCAAGCGTCCATTGGACGTAGCGTATTAACAGAACCTTTCATAAAAGTTGCTGCATCTGCTGTGGTGTAATCGACACCAGCAGATTTTTCAATACCAGAAGTACCATAAGGAACTTCTCTAAATGGTACACGCCTAGTACGCTTACGAAACCAGTTTTCTAATTCTTCCTTACGTACTTTAGTCGCATCTAAACTTGGATCGTTTAGAGTCCGGTTGGTTATATTAGTTTTGATTTCTTGGGGATCAGTAGTAGCAGCATTGTTAAGTTGTGCCTTCACTAATAAGTCTATGCGTTGAGCATAGGCTTGAGTGTTATAGGCAATGTCATTTGAGTTATTTGAGGTGGTTTTATTAGTATCTGCTAAAGATTTAGTTGTATCAGGTGCGTTATTTTCTCGAAATAAATCTATGCGTGTTCCACCTAGATTAGTTGTACTGATTGGACCACTAGTTGCAATATTACCGCCAACAACTATCTTGCCATTTTCTCGTTCGTAATAACATGAATACCTACTACTGACCTGATAGAAGGTTATATCTTCACTAGTTTCACCAGTAAATAAGTTACTGTTAGTAAAAATACGTCCATTGAGACGGAATCTAGGTCCTGGTGTAATATCTAAGTCATCCTCATAGACAACAGCATTATTAGTAATAGAAACTTGACTACGATCTTGTTGCATTTCTAATGCAGAAAAGCCCTTATTACCTCGATACTTCTCATATTTAGTTGTATCAAGAGAAGTAGCTTGAGCAATATCACTAATGGGAACCGTTACTGCATAAACGAAAAAGCTTTTTTTCAATTCGCCAGTTGGTAGCTTATACCAACCCGAACTACCTACTAAGCTAGCACTAGTATCACCAGCTACGTCACAAGCTCCACCTGCCTTAGCTGGTAGCATAGGAGGGGTTCTAGCATCTAGTGGGCTTCTATTTCTGGTTTGGGTTGTACCAGTTTGGGGNGGAGTACGGAAGTAGATACCATAGAGAATAAAGCTATCAAATTTACCGTTATTATCTGTATCGGCAGGAAATTTCCAGGCTGTTTGTATGTTTTCTTGATTTTCTAAAGCCATACTACTAGCTGCTTCAATCATCGGAGTTGAAGTACTTCCATTAAGGTTATAAGCCAGGGTTATAGGAGTTTCATCACCAAATGTATAGACAGAAAGTTTATTAACTAAGGTATTGTATAGGGTTAGATTTGATGGTACAGAACGTGGTAAAGTCGGGTCGGCAAACAGTGCACTTATTTTGGCTTTAGCCCTGTCTAGCGCAGGGGTAGCGGCTTGCATTGTCGCTTCATTTACGCGGACGTTACTAGCATTTTTAGAACGCTCAAAAGACCTAAATAAAATTGCAGTTGTTAACAGTACGACTACCAAAACTACCATCGCTACTGTTGGCAACACAAAGCCAGAGTTAACCGAACCGCGTCTTCTTTGAGTACCAGAGATAGTTCGCAAAAGCCAAATAATTTGCCTATTAATTGCAGATAAAAGCTGCTTGCTAATTTGTCTGAAGGTTTTTTGAATTACCTTGAATAGCTGACGTTTTCGAGACATATCTGCTTCCTGATCAAGTGGATTATAGCGAATTCTCTATTTTTTCAAAGTTTTCACTCATGCCTATCAAGTATTTTTACAGGCATTAGATGAGACGATATTTATATAACTACTCTATTTGGCTTGAGTAACTTCCAAATAAAGTAGTTATAAAAAAAGATAATTTATTAAAGTTATATCATTTATGAATTGTTCATTTTATCCGGTAAATACTGATTTTTTCAGAATTATTTAGTTCGAGTCTGATAAATAATAAGAGCATTACCTCACAGTAGATTTGCGTAAATGTGTTTTATTTGAAGACAAATTTATGAAGATGTTATTAGCAGAGTAGACTTATAATACCCATCTGTTAAAGGAAAAATATCAGTTAGGTGCAAAATAATCAGATGTGCAGCTTAGATTCCCGACTTCTTTAATTAAGAAGTCGGGAATCTTGTTGTTCACATTGCTTTGATGAATTACTAATTACTCATACCAATTCTGTATGAAGATGCGCCAAACTATATGAGGAACGAACCGCAAAGGGCGCATACTCCTACGGAGAANGCAAGCTACGCGCAGCGTCTCGTAAGAGTTGGACACAAAGAAGAAAGAAAATTTGGCGCAGCCTCACAAAGAAATGGTATCACTAGTAAGCTAATCAGCATTCAAGTTGCATAATCAGGCCGGGCAAGATGCCATTGGTGTCAAGTTAAGAAAAATAGAAACTTGTCAAGTGGGTAAAGCTCAGTAGTTAAACTCAACGTAAGGGTGTTGAGAATAGCCATGAGTAAGCCACGGAAAAAACAAGGAAATCCAGACTTTCGACATCAGGTAACTTGCCCAGCCCCAACAAGTCAAGAGATAGAATCACGGTTGGTAGAACTGCTAACTCCAGGGACATTTGCCAATCTCAAAGGGGTAAAAGACTTTGAGCGTAGTTTGCGCTCACGCATACTAACTCTACCAGTGATGGCAGCGATAGTACTGAGTTTAGTGTACCGACAAATACATTCTTTAACAGATGTGCTGCGCTGCCTAGAAGTGGAAGGATTATTGTGGGCAGAAGCAATGTCAGTGAGTCGGCAAGCGTTATCTCAACGCCTAGAGAGCTTACCNTGCTTGTTTATCAAGCTGTTTGAACAAGTTGTAGAGCGTCTAGCAGCCAAGAAAAATCCAACCGAAATTTCACCAATGTGGGCATCTGTGGCATCATCGTTCGGTGCAGTCTGGATTGCAGATGCATCGACATTAGAAGCAGTCAAAAAACATTTGGGGCAACTTCAAGAAAAAACAGGTGCAGTATTGGGAGGGAAGATGTTGATGGTAGTGGAAGCATTTAGCCATCGCCCAGTTGCAGCATTTTTCGATGCCGATGCCAAACACAATGAAACCAAGTGGTGGCAAGAACTACAAATGCGCTTACCAGTGGGTGGTTTACTGATAACAGATATGGGCTTCTACGGGTTTGAGTGGTTTGATACCCTGACTGAGCAAGGGAAATATGTCTTAACTAGACAGAAAGCCAAGGTACGCTATCAAGTAGTGCGTGTACTTTCGAGTAGTTCTCACTATAAATATCAAACCGGACAATATAATTAGGCGGCAACAAGACGATAAGCTTGTGCTGATTGACTTTGGTGCTGTTAAACAAGTCCAAACTCAACTGCTCACAATTGCAGGGCACACGGGGGCTACTATTATTATTGGTACTCCTGGATATATGTCTACAGAGCAGGGACAAGGTAAGCCCCGCCCCAATAGTGATATTTATTCTTTAGGCATTATTGGTATACAATCGCTGACAGGGTTACATCCGATAAACTTTGAGGAAGACCCAAATACAGGAGAAATTTCTTGGCAGCATCAAGCTAACGTCAGTTCTGAGTTGGCATCTGTGCTATCTAAGATGGTGCTACATCACTTTAAACAGCGCTATCAGTCTGCGGCTGAAGTTTTACAGGTGCTTAAGAATCTCGATACTAGAGGAGAAGCGCAATGACTTCAGTTACCATCTTTGACACCCAAAGAGCAAGAATATTATCGTCAAGATTACCAGGTAGAAGCGCAATCACTTCAACTACCAGATTTTACACAACCGCCTCAAGCTTCGCTTTCTCAACAAAACTCAATTGGGTATCCAACTGCTTCTATTCTGTCTGGGGAAAATTACAACCGCTTAGAAACAATTCTTTTAGAATTTGTCGGCCCCATCGCCTCAAGATTGCTACGACAAGTTGCCGCATCAGTGTCCAATTTGGAAGAATTAATTAGTCAATTAGCCTTTCATCTTCGAGAAAATCAACAAATTGATTTCAAGAATAAAACAACATTTCTACTAGAGAAAACTACTCTATTACAAGAACTTACTGTAAAATCCAACCAATCTGATATTAACTCAAATAATTTAGCAAACCAAGAATCTAAAGTCATCAGTGAAAAATTTATGGAAGAGTGCGAACGTGAGTTGGCTGATTTAATTGGCCCAATAGCTAAGTTTCTAGTTCAAAAAGCTAGAAAATCTTCTGGACAAATCTCTCGTGCAGAATTTGTGAAAATTTTCAAAGACCTCTTTAGAGGAAAAAGTTGGTATTACTTCAGGCGTGAATGTTGGGTTAGTATCTAATCTAGGTTCTAATAGAGGAGCAATACGATTTTGTGTATAATCTCTAACTGCATTCACCATTTGGATGAGAGTCTCCGCTTGAGAACTTACTTCATTTTGCGCCCTCCCTTGAAGTACACTGGATAAGGCAACGCCACTTCCCAAAATACTGATGATGAAAACTAATATTAAAAGCAAGTTAAATTTAGCACCTATTTTTAAGTTTTTTAACGTAATGTTGTTTAACATAACCTAAGCAAGGAAGGTGATCTGTGAGTTCGTCTAATATTTATTTATACCTGTTATAAAGCATCTCAGCAGGTTCTAAATAAATATTAATTTTTGACTGCAATATAACCCCTTTAGGCAGTAGTCAAGTTTATCTAAATTAGTCCTGAAAGCCAAATTATTTTCTTAACTATAATTAGTGATGTTTGTGCGATTTCCCCGTCGTTTATTTCTGTTTCATCTACTAGGTTTTACATTTGCTGCTTGCAAACCACAAAGTGGGGTTGAGGGCACATTAACTATTGGTGTGATTAACTATGGTGGAGGTGAACAGATAATTAATCAATATGCTAAATTTAATAGTTACTTAGGTGAAAAAACAAACTCATATATTCAGCTAGAGCCTGTTTTTAATGAAAATAGAGCGGTTGAGCGCCTTGACGCTCGTGCTTGGTCATTGGTATTTGCTCCACCGGGTTTAGCAGCTATTGCGATCGCACGTCACCAATATGCTCCTCTATTTCCTTTAATAGGTATTAGTAATTTACGTTCAATCTTCGTTGTTCGCAAAGATAATCCGATAACTGAATTGAAACAATTGCAAGGCAAAACAGTGGCTTTAGGACAGTTAGGTTCAGCAACAGGATATTATTTTCCTCTTTACAATCTTTATGGTACAACACTAGCTGAAATACTGTTTGCACCCACACCCAAAGCAGCACTGGAATTGGTCGCTCAAGGAAAAGCGATCGCCTGTGCTGTCTCGGAGGCGGAATTAAGTCTCTACAGTTCACAGTTGGCGCCAACCGAATTCCGCATACTATTTAAAGACCCTCACTATGTACCATTGGGCGTGGTCTTGATTGGGCCGAATGTAGAACGTAACCGTCAAGAGTTTATCCGCAAAGTGATGAGTGAATCGTCTTCAGATTTAGCTCAAGAAGTGGGGTATGTACCCAATGGACAAGTACCAGATTACAAATACATGATTTCTGTGGTCGATCGGGTAAGTTCAATTAGTTCCAAGCTGCAAAATAAACCTGTTCGTTTATTCTAATTAAAGTAATAAAAATACCATTGTTATTGCTAAATTTTATCAAATTTAAACTGAGAAGAAAAAACAGCCAGCAAGTCTGACAGGGAAATTCGGTCAAAAAAACAATTTGAATCGTGCTAGCTGGTTTTTAATCGTCTCTGTCAGGATTTTGTCCAGTTCTGTAGTGTCTTGAAATTGTAAAATTTGCTGTGTCGGTAAGTCGAAGGGAAATTCACCTTCCAAATCTGGGCGTTGCATTTGCGCTAGTAGAATCTGTTCAGATCGCTTACTTTGGAGGGCATAGCCAATCTCAATACAGACATTCGGACTGGGAATTAATTGGGAGGCTTCTTTCCCATCAATACTAGCGATGGGCGTGGTGTCAGCGATAAATAACAAACTCTTACGGATTTTCCGCATGATTGTGCGGTTAATTCGGAAAGTAGCACCGCTAGGACGAGAGGATTCTATTAATGTTAGGGGAAGACGCGATCGCAAGTTTAAATTGTCTAAACTTTTTCGCAGTTCTTCTTTGAGAATATTCGTCGCTGCGGCATACTCAGTTTGATAGGATAAAAAAATCGTTGGTTCTAACTGAGCCAACACCGCCTGCTTGGTGAAATAAATTTCATGACTAATTAAGTCAATGTTAGAGACGCAATAGCCGCCACTACCTTCAATATAAAATTCAATATTTTCCCCTTCTAAATAGCGCCCAAACCAAGTTGATTTCTTAACTTCGTCACTGTCTTCCAAAAAGTCTGCTCGCAATGCTGATTTCAGCAGACTTTTTTTGCTTAAGCGAATGTCTGGCGGACGTTTTTCCAGTTCTGGAATCGGCTCATAATCCTGTAGATACCACGCTCTGAGCGCAATTATTGACATAAGGCGCTATTTTAACTATTTCTCGCTATTCAACTTCGTATAATCTTACACCCAGAGGAGTCCTTATTTCAGACTTCTCTTTAAACACAACAACACCCAAACCTCTACTCGCTGAACTATCTCCTCTCTTTGTCGATCGTAGTTAGGGATGTACTAACTTCCATTGCTTTTGTAAACAAGTAATGAAGATCAGTTACAGTGCCCCCTAATCTTCTAGATTTGAGGAAACAGCAGTTTTCGCGTTGGGTGTTGCTGTATTTTGACGAGACAGATGTAAGTTAAACAGCGTCTTATACCTCTTACTAACATTTCAAATGCAGCTGTTATATCTGCCACGGGAAGCTTGTTTCTTTGCTTCTACCTATGAGATTATCACTTATAGCTGGGAGGGATTTATTTTGCAATTAAACTTTACTTTTAAATGATTTTTAATCAAATTAAATATATTGCACACCCTGGATCGCTGATAGCTATTTTTTTAGTTTATATGTTAAGAAAATTATCATCTATCTTGTGGATGAATTTAAAAATTGCTCAGTCAATTTTAAGTTTTGAAACTAACAATTGAGCATTAGTCAATGACCAATAGTGATTCTTCGCCTGCGTCCTCATTTCCCACTCCCGATCGCTAGTTAACTATTTTGGCTGGAGGCTTGACGGGAATCTCAATCCAGAACTCTGTACCTTTGCCAGGTTCTGAAATGCACTCCATTATTCCCCCATGTTTTTCGACAATAATCTGATAGCTAATTGCTAGTCCCAATCCTGTACCCTTACCTACAGGCTTGGTAGTGTAAAACGGGTCAAAAATTCTCTTTTTTACGTCTTCATTCATTCCGGGACCGTTGTCAGTAATCCGAATTAACAGACGAGAGTTGTCTGCTGAGACTTTAGTGGAAATCTGGATCGTTGGAATTGGGCATGAATTATTCTCCTTGTCACCCCGATCCCGCCACTTTCCACGCCCTACTTCCAGAGCATCTATGGCATTGCTGAAAATATTCATGAATACCTGATTCATTTGACCGGCATAGCATTCCACCCGTGGGATATTGCCATAATCTTTAATTATCTCAATGCGTGGAAATTCAGCATTTCCTTTCAGCCGATGTTGCAAAATTAATAAGGTGCTGTCAATGCCTTCATGCAGGTCAACGCGCTTGTTTTCAGACTCATCCAAGCGAGAAAAATTGCGTAACGACAGCACTATTGAGCGGATGCGATCAGTTCCTACTTGCATTGAGGTCATGATTTTTGGGAGGTCTTCTACCAAAAATTCAAAATCGATCGCTTCGATCGCGGCTTTAATTTCATTATGGGGATGGGGATAGTGTAGCTGGTAGAGACGTAAAATTTCTAGCAGTTGTTCAGTGTAATCACTGGCGTGGCACAGATTACCGTAAATAAAGTTAACGGGGTTGTTGATTTCGTGGGCGACACCCGCCACCAACTGTCCTAAGCCGGACATTTTTTCGGTCTGAATCAACCTTGTCTGTGTTTCTTGGAGTTCATGTAGGGTCTGCTCTAACTGAATAGCTTGATTTCTGGCTTCAGTTTCGGCCTCAGAGGTTTGTTCGTAGAGTTGTGCTTGTTGAATAGCGATCGCAGCCTGATCTGCCACCTGCTGCAATAAATCAATTTCTGTATCCTGCCAATTTCTGGGAGCCTCACATTCATGGGCAATTAGTAGGCCCCATAGTTCTATACCCATATTAATCGGAACTATTAAGTTTGCTTGCACTTGCAGACTCTGCAAAAATTCTCGATGACAATCACTTAAAGAAGCCGTTGAAACGTTGTTAATTGCCCGTACCCTACCCTGACAGTATAGACGAGTATAATCATCAGGAAAGCATTCTGGTGGTGCATTCACTCCCAAAACTGACTGCCAATTGCCATTAATTTCTTCTACAATTACCGATTGAGTCTTTAGGTAGAAAATCAGCACTCGGTCGGAATTTAGTAGGGGACGAACTTCTCGAACTATGGATTGCAGAGTTGCTTGCAAGTCCAATGTGCGGCGAATATGCTCTGTGACTTGCTTGATGACTTTGGTAAACAGTAATGATTTTTCGAGTTCAGCGGTTTGCTCTTGCACCCGCAGTTCTAGGTTGGCATTCAAAGATTGCACCTGTTTATACATTTGCTGCTGCTGAATTGCCATTGAGAAATGATCGTATAAGGCTTGTGCCAAAAAGATATCTTCCAACTTCCACTCAGGTGCTTGCCCTTTTTTCTGCTCTCGCCAAACCTCAAAGGAAAGCTGGGGTAAAAGTTGTCGCCGATTTTGTTCGCATCGTCCCGCCCACAAGATTTCTGTTTCAAATTCAGAGCGAAAAATACTTAATACACCGATAAATTTTTTGCGGTAATGTAGAGGAATCACCATGAGTCCACGAATTTGAGTAGAACGGAATGCTAAAGCCAAAACTCGCAAACGTGGTTCTTTATAAAGGTCAGTAGTTGCCCAAATATTACCTGGTTGAAACTCAGCCATCCAGTTTTGCCAGATGGGATGCTGTTCGATAATAATGTTATCTAACTCGTAGGAGAGTGTCGGTTGCTCGCCCCAGGTGTATAGTTCTTGACTCTCTGCAATGTAAAGCCTGCCACCAGCTCCATTGAAAGCAGTAATAACTTCTTCTAGTGCTCCTTGTAATTGGATTGTCGGCAGTTTATGCAATAGTGTGGTGACTCGATTAATAGTAGCTTCCCGTTTTTGCTTGGCGTGGGCTTCAGTGAGTAGATTACTTTGAGCGATCGCGATCGCTACCTGGTCAGCAACTTGCTGCAATACTTTTAGTTGCCGCTTCAAAATCTTTTGCGGTTCACTGTGGTGAGCTACCAACAATCCCCACAATTTAGGCTTTGCCAATTGTTCTTGGGGATCGCAATCTAAAATGGGTACTACCAACGAAGACTGCACGCCCATTGCTTTGAGGTATTGAATATGGCACTCGTCTACCTGCCGATAGTAGATATTAGTTTCTAGACGTTTGCCAGTTTCTTTTGACTGTAGAGGCAATAGCCCGATCTTCCCATTTGCCACATCGACAATCGAACGTTGCCCCATTAACAAAAACATCTCTCTAGCAGCTTCTGGAATATCATTAGCTGGGAAGCGTTGACCTAATAAGGATGGCAGACGTTGTTCATGAATAGATTCTGCAATGACTTCACCACTACCATCAGCATCAAAGCGATACATTTTCACCCGATCTGAACTCAAAAATAAACGCACTTCACTAACAGTAGTCGTTAATATCTCTTGAAGGTCGAGCGATCGCCTAATCTGTTTTGTCATCCGGTGCAGTAAATTTCCTTGGTCAAAGCTTTGCTGCAACTCGTTTGGTTTATCCCTACGTGTCATTGCTTATATACACCATGACTGAAGTATAATTTTTTTATATATTTGTCCCTGATCGAAATTTTCAACTTAAAATGCTTTGATGATCATCCTATTTCAATAAATTCTTGCGACTAATGCGTTTCTCAGGGCATACATGTATTACAAATATTTTTGGAAATGGATTAGAGGATGTTTGAAAAGTAACAGATATTTTGCTTGTTCCCTGTAGCCCTTGTAAAGTGGATTTAGGGAGATATAAAAACGCTGTATCATTCAATACTTTTCAACTATCATTTCAAGTCTAAAGTTAATAAATTTTTCATCATTGACATTTACTAATTTTATATTCTCAATCATTAAACTATTCCAGTAATTTTACTTAATTTAGAACTGGAATAATTTCTTGAAATTAAAAATATTTTTTTAACATTTTTGCCCATTAATTCAATTAATTAAAATTTTTTCCAAGCAATAACTCAATTATTAGTAATTTTTTAAAATATTTTTTCCTGGGGAATTTGAATATTCCCCGTTTAATTGCTGACTTTATGTTGAATGTAACTATTTTGATTAAATTATTCGTAAATTACCGTTAAAGAGAGTAAATTACGAATTTCTTCACGCACACTCATGAGAGTTTTACCGAGATGGTTTTGACCGCTTTTATTAGCACCACAGCCCCAAAAAGAATCGGTTGGGGAATTTTCAACTAAAATCTCATCACCTGTCTTTAAGAGAACTTCTCTGATATCAGTATGAGTGAGAAACTTTTTGAGTACAGCTTCTCGCATAATTTGAGTTTTGACCAAATCCCAGTCTCGACGCAGTTGGCGAGTGCTACATCTTCCCAAAGTAGCAGCTTCTTCTGGGGTAGCGGCAGCATGGATGAGAGGTATAATTGCCGCATCTGTGCTGCCTACAAACTTTTGCGCTTGATAATAATGCTCAACCGTTGGCCAGTAAGAACCCTCGATGTGGATTCCGTGGAGAGAAAAGTTAGAAAAACAGCCATAAGGCTGCCAAACCTTATAAAAGTAAATGGTCATTTGAAAATTGCTCTTTTATATATCAATTTCACTCTAGCTGAGTAGGTAAAGCCTTAACAAACTCTCTAGATGTAAACTGAAACATCAACTGTAAGACTTTAAATATTTGGTGAAATTAAATATGCGTTATCCAGAACCCTTGTAGAGACGTAGTAGTGCTACGTCTCTACATTTTTTTACCAAATGTCTCTTGAGTAGAGTAAGTGGCAGGGGTAAGCTTTTTTAGAATCGTATGAGATGGGTTACTTTCATGCTCGTCGATTAACTAGGGTAGCGCTAGCTTGGTCAACAGGCATTAGCACAACTTCATTAATATTGACATGGGGCGATCGCGTCACACAGAAAAATATCACATCAGCCACATCATCTGCTGTTAGGGGTGTAACTCCTTGGTAGACTTTGTTGGCACGTTCAGTATTTCCGTGAAAGCGTACCTCGCTAAATTCCGTTTCTACCATACCAGGGTCAACGGAAGTTACACGTACCTGTGTTCCTAATAGGTCTTGTTTTAAACCTTCAGAAATTGCTCTGACAGCAGCTTTGGTAGCACAGTAGACATTACCACCAGGATAGGTTTGATGTCCGGCGATGGAACCTAAATTTACCACATGACCGCGATCGCGGCTTACCATTCCCGGAACGACATAGCGGGAGACGTAAAGTAAACCCTTAACGTTAGTATCAATCATGTCTTCCCAGTCTTGAAAGCTGCCTTCGTGCAACTTGTCTAAACCACGACTTAGACCAGCATTATTAATGAGAATATCGATGTCAGACCAGGCAGAGGGTAGAGTCGCAATGGCAGATTCAACAGCATGGCGATCGCGCACATCTAATTGTAGTAAATGAATTTCAGTACTAAAATCTTTACTCAGAGTATCTGCTAGCTGCTGCAAACGTTCTAACCGTCGTGCTGCTAAAATCAGTTTTGCACCCGCACCAGCAAAGATTCTTGCACAAGCAGTACCAATACCACTACTTGCACCAGTGATCAAAATAATTTGATTTTGTAGGGAAATCATTAGGATAGTTAAGAGTAAGGAGTTAACAGTTATGAATTATGAATTAGCACAAGTTTCATCGTTCATAATTTATCATCAGTCGGTCTCTAACTCCTAACTCCTAACTCCTAACTCCTAACTCCTAACTCCTAACTCCTAACTACTTCTTCACCACTTGCAAGCGCTGAGTTACCATTGTCATTCCATTACCCCGCAGGATGACGGCAGAAACCCATTGGCTACCTGGCATAGATGGTGCTTGTCCAACTTTAAACAGTCCGCCAGATGTTAATAATTGCAAATCCACGGGTGTAGGGTTAAGAAATTTCTCTGGTTTGATGGGTTCTTCTAGCGCCGTTCCTAGTAGAAAATCATCACCAAGTGGCTCTTGGACGATCGCATCAAAATTATACTTCTGACCAACTTGCACCTGCTGTGGTAATTTAAAATCAATTTGGGGCGGTTTGCTACCAGAGGTAAGCAAGGTTCGTTCTGACAAAATGTCTTGGCGGACTATTTTTCCGCCTTCAATACGCTGACGCGATTTAATCGTCGCATTAAGAGCCAACTTATTAGTGTTACCAGAGGGTAAGCCAGTTATCTTTGTTTCTGTTTCAGCAATAATCCCATTAGCTTCAGGTTTTGAAGATAGCAGTTTCGTGCTGTATTGCAATTTCGGATATCGTTGCCAAAGTGAAGTCAAAGACTTTTCCAGAGTTTGGAGGTTTAATCCATCGCCATGAGTGAAATTGGGGCTGTAAAATTGCAACACTCCTCTGACATCGCCTCGGTTAGCAGCGCTATCAACTTGTGTCAACAGGTTTTTCAGATCGGCTGGTGCATTTTGGGGTGTTGTGGCTTGGGATAATTGCTGTGGTGTTGCAGCTTGAGTACGTTGCCAACCAGTTGTTAAACCAATAGTCAGCAGAAACGAAACCAGCCAGATATTTGCTGGAAATTTGGGTTGTCGTCTCACTAAGGCGGTAATAATGTTAGTCATTGGTAAGAATTTACTGATTTGATTAGAGAAAGTAAGCAAATTGTTTTATCTTAGTTAAGCTAGACGCTAAACGGTAGAGGTTTGATGGCAAACGCACCGATACGATTATTAATAGCTGCCAGTGGGACTGGTGGACATTTGTTTCCAGCGATCGCCCTGGCGCAAAAACTTCCAGACTATCAAATAGAATGGCTGGGAGTACCCGATCGGCTAGAAACTCAACTTGTCCCCAAACAGTATCCCTTGAATACTATTGCAGTTGAAGGGTTTCAGCAAGGGTTTGGACTTGACTCGATTCGCATTTTGGGTAAACTCGCCCTTTCCATTCTAGAAGTCAGACGAATTCTCAAACAGGGGAATTTTCAAGGGGTATTTACCACAGGCGGTTACATTGCCGGGCCAGCCGTCATTGCGGCGCGTTCTCTCGGTTTACCAGTGATTTTCCACGAATCTAACGCCTTACCAGGTAAAGTAACTCGCTTTTTTGGCCCTTGGTGTAGTGCGGTAGCCTTGGGATTTGAAGTCGCTGCTAAGTATTTACCTCGTGCCAAAAATGTCTATGTTGGTACTCCGGTAAGAGAGCAATTTCTTGATAGGGCAATTAATGCGCCACTGGATTTAGCTATTCCTGATGGTGTGCCTTTAATTGTTGTTTTTGGTGGTAGCCAGGGTGCAGTTGCAGTAAATAAGTTGGTGCGCGAATCTGCAAAAGCTTGGTTTGATGCTGGTATTTATGTAGTACATTTAACTGGCGATCGCGATCCCGAAGCAGATAGTCTCAAACATCCACAGTACATAGCCTTACCTTTTTACAACAATATGGCAGCGTTGTTGCAACGAGCAACTCTTGCTATTAGTCGTTCTGGCGCAGGTAGCTTAACAGAATTGGCAGTGTGTGGAACGCCAGCGATTTTGATTCCTTACCCCTTTGCCGCAGAAGACCATCAATCTTACAATGCAGACGTATTTACTTCATCGGGTGCGGCGTTAACACTGAAGCAATCTGAGTTGACGCCTGAAACATTGCAAAATCATGTGTTGAATTTATTGCAGTCACCGCAAGAGTTAGCAAAGATGGGGGAAAAAGCAAAGGCTATCGCAGTTCCTGATAGTGCCGACAAGTTGGCGCAGTTAATGCGTGAGGCGATAGAAAAATAACTTTGATTATTTAGTATTAAAGAATATGTTATTTAGCAAAAAATTCCGCTTTACAGTAGGTTGTGCTGCCTTATTAGTTGTCAGTTTGGCAAGTAGTTATCTATATACCCACTCAAAAAATAAACAGCTAGCTCAAGAAAATCACTCATTTACTCAACAAGAAAATTCTGCCCTACTTCAATCACAGATTTCTCTGACATCAAATCAAGCTGCCGACCAACTTACCTCAAGGTTTCAAAATGCTTTTTCATCTCGACAGAATTTGTTAGCAGCATCTGTACCCTATCCAGTTATTGATGAGTTCAAAAAATATAAATTTAACATTAATGGTAGCCAGATTGCTACCGCAGGAAAATTACCAAATAGTAAAGTTAAATTCAATCAAGGAGATTTATTAACTGTTCTCGTTAATACTAAAAAATATTTTCAAGATTATGCTTCAAAAGACCCAGATATTATGCGTCCAGGAGTACTTACTACTCAAGGAGTTACTGTAGCAGATGTCCTCAAAACTTTGGATTTCATGATTGCTGTTTTGAAGGATGATATTGCTAATAATCGGGCTACTCGTTTACAAGACTCTAAATTTATTAATACCAATTTTCGAGTCATTAAATGGTCTGCCTACAACCCCAAAAGTAAACAGCAAAAACAATTACGAATCACCAAATATGCTGTATTTACTCACCCTGGTTCCCGCAAGAAAACCTCTACTTTTAATATACCAATTTATAGCTTAAAAGATAACTCTAATAACGATAAATTTTACACTCGGTACACAAAGCAAGATGTTTTGTCTGGTATTTATGAACCAGGTGGTAGAGAATTTGGAAAAGTTACAACTCTTGCTTATCTAACTAGAAATGGCTTAGAAGAAGCAATTATGCAAGGAACAATCCTGATTAATTTTACAGATGGTGATCAGGCATTTTTTAATGTAGATAGAAATAATGGAATGGCTTATATCCGCGGATTAAAGGCAACAGCACAAAAGCGTTATTGGTATTTTAGAGAAGTTGATGATATTAAAGGCTATGGATACAAAATAGATGCAAAAATTTCTATCAAACCCGGAGTTACTTTTGCTGGAGATGTTTTGAATATCGGTTTAGGTAAGGTGATTGTGATTGAGCATACTCAGGGTGGGCGCAAACATTTGCAAATGGGAGTCATCGCCGATACAGGCGGAGCATTTTTACCCAATCTTTATCAGCTAGATTTTTTGGCAGGTATTTTTAAGAATAAAAAAGAATTTGGGCAGAATATCAGCCAATTACCGGAATATGCCACAGCATATTTTTTAGTCAAGAAGTAATGCATTGACCTGATATCAAAAATCTATGCACGGGTTAACAATTCTAAGTTGTGGCCATCGGAATCATAGAAATAGAAGCCACGACCTTCCTTTCTGTGGTTAATTTGTCCTTTATTCTGATGCATGGGGTCGCTACTGTATTCAATATCTGCCTCTTTGATGCGTGCAAAAATTGCATCAAATTCTTCATCACTGACATGGAATGCATAATGATGTGGCTCGAACGCTTCAGCGTCGGCGAAGTCGAGCGTTAATGCATCATTTATATGCACAGCAGCGAAGTGACCAACGGGAAGCTCGACCTCTAAACCGAAAATTTTTGCAAAGAACCTTGCTGATGCTTCTTTGTCATGTGCGGGCACTATGGTGTGATTTAAAGTAATTGTCATGTCACACCTTCCCTCCTAATTTTGGTAGTAATCTATATCAACTCTCGATTTCAGAGTCGATAACAACAATGTTCTTTTCTATTTTATCTTTTGGGCGCTAACACCGGAGTAAATATATCTAAATCCTGTGTTCAATGTATTTGGAACGACCGCAAACACTAAATATCAAGCTTAAATAAGCAAACCTGATACGAGTTATCAGGTTTACTGTAGTAATAGAACTTGATTAAAAAATGTAAAGCAGTGTAAAGTAGTTTCACAGGCAAAGACCTTACCGCCTGATTCATAAATAACTAACCGCAATCATAAAGCAATGACAACAACCTTACAACAGCGCTCAAGCGCTAACGTATGGGATCGATTCTGTGAATGGATCACCAGCACCAACAACCGGATCTACATCGGTTGGTTCGGCGTAGTAATGATTCCAACCTTGCTAGCCGCAACAGCTTGCTTCGTAATCGCCTTCATCGCCGCTCCTCCCGTTGACATCGATGGAATCCGCGAACCAGTAGCAGGTTCCTTGATATACGGAAACAACATAATTTCCGGTGCAGTAGTACCTTCCTCCAACGCTATCGGTTTACACTTCTACCCAATTTGGGAAGCAGCATCCTTAGATGAGTGGTTGTACAACGGTGGTCCTTACCAATTGGTAATCTTCCACTTCCTGATAGGCGTATTCTGCTACATGGGACGTGAATGGGAACTATCCTACCGGTTAGGAATGCGTCCTTGGATTGCGATTGCATATTCAGCACCAGTAGCAGCAGCAAGTGCAGTATTCTTGGTATACCCAATCGGACAAGGTTCATTCTCTGATGGTATGCCTTTAGGTATCTCAGGAACCTTCAACTTCATGATCGTGTTCCAAGCAGAACACAACATCTTGATGCACCCCTTCCACCAACTAGGTGTAGCAGGTGTATTCGGCGGAAGTTTGTTCTCAGCAATGCACGGTTCACTCGTAACTTCCTCCTTAGTTCGTGAAACCACCGAAACCGAGTCACAAAACTACGGTTACAAATTCGGTCAAGAAGAAGAAACCTACAACATCGTTGCAGCCCACGGCTACTTCGGTCGGTTAATCTTCCAATACGCTTCCTTCAACAACAGCCGTTCACTGCACTTCTTCCTCGCAGCATGGCCTGTAATCGGCATCTGGTTCACCGCCTTGGGTGTAAGCACAATGGCGTTCAACTTGAACGGTTTCAACTTCAACCAATCAATCATTGACTCTGAAGGTCGTGTGATTGCAACTTGGGCGGATGTAATCAACCGGGCTAACCTGGGTATGGAAGTAATGCACGAGCGCAATGCTCACAACTTCCCTCTCGATTTGGCTGCTGGCGATTCTGCTCCTGTTGCTCTTACTGCTCCTGCTATCAACGGTTAATTCTGAAGTTTCGCTAAATTGAGAAAGCGCCCTCTCTAAACAGAGGGCGCTTTCTTATTTGTACTCATACAGTCCAAGTACCAAAACAAGTACAAGAATTAACTTTTGCACAAACTCTAGGTAAAATACATAAGCCTCATCCTTTTTCTTTAAGATCATGGGCAACACTTTTGGTCATCTATTTCGCATCACTACTTTTGGTGAATCTCACGGCGGCGGTGTGGGGGTTGTGATTGATGGTTGTCCTCCACAACTAGAAATTTCGGCAGAAGAAATTCAAGTAGAATTAGATAGAAGGCGTCCGGGACAAAGTAAAATCACCACCCCTCGCAAAGAAGCGGATACCTGCGAGATTTTATCAGGTGTATTTGAAGGTAAAACTTTGGGAACGCCTATATCAATTTTGGTACGGAACAAAGATACTCGTCCCCAAGATTATGACGAGATGGCCGAGAAGTATCGCCCTTCTCATGCGGATGCAACTTATGATGCAAAATATGGCATTCGCAATTGGCAAGGTGGGGGTAGGTCGTCAGCGCGTGAGACAATTGGCAGAGTAGCAGCTAGTGCGATCGCTAAAAAAATTCTCCGTCAAGTTGCCAATGTTGAAGTTATCGGTTACGTCAAGCGCATCAAGGACTTGGAAGGTGTAGTTGATCCAAATACCGTCACCTTAGAACAAGTGGAAAGCAACATCGTCCGCTGTCCTGATGCTGAATGTTGCGATCGCATGATTGAATTAATTGAGCAAGTTGGTAGACAAGGTGATTCTATCGGCGGTGTCGTAGAATGTGTGGCGCGTAATGTTCCGAAAGGTTTGGGCGAACCAGTCTTCGATAAATTGGAAGCTGATATTGCTAAGGGTGTGATGTCTCTTCCTGCTAGCAAAGGCTTTGAAATCGGTTCCGGTTTTGGCGGAACGCTGTTAACCGGAATTGAGCATAACGACGAATATTATATTGATGAAAATGGGGAAATTCGCACTGTAACTAACCGTTCTGGTGGTATTCAGGGGGGAATTTCTAACGGGGAAAATATCATTTTACGAGTTGCATTTAAGCCGACGGCGACAATTAGAAAAGAGCAAAAAACAGTAACTCGTGAAGGTGAAGAAACCCTATTAGCAGCAAAAGGAAGACACGATCCTTGTGTGTTACCGCGTGCAGTTCCAATGGTTGAGGCGATGGTGGCGCTGGTGTTGTGTGACCATTTGTTACGACATCATGGACAGTGTAAGGTGTTATAGGAATTCTACTTTGACTTTCAGAAAATATTTATGCTTCGGGGGTGAGTGTCTGACTCGCCCTTTTTTACTGGGATTGCTATAGTAGCGGATAACACATTTAACTACGTGCGATCGCATCTGTAAGCAATATGGCTAAAGAGTCTCCAAATCGCTTAAAACACTTTGCTGCTTTAAAGTCCAGGTATCAAGCAACTCAATATCAAGATTCATCACCCACTAGTCTGTTGTATCTCATACTGCGTAAAGTTGATTTAGGTATTGAACTCAGTGACTTAGAATTTAATTGGTTGAAAGAGTATGAGCTTGTAGAAACTTTAAAAGCTATCAAGCAAGAGCAGCAACATAGATTCCAAGAAGTCGGGAATCTAGAATTTGAATTCTCCAAATTACAATCTAAGTACAAAGCTACAAAACATGACGTTTCTTGGCAATCCAGTCATCTGTATTTCATACTTATGAAACTTGAGTCAGGAAATTTCCTCACTGATTCAGAAGTGAAATGGCTAAGAGCAAACGGTTTACATGAGACTAATCAAATTGCTCAAGAGGTCAACCGATTTACTCAACTTAAATACAAGTACAAAGCTACTCAATATCAAGACTCATATCCTGATAGTAAACTGTATCAAATACTGAAAAAATTAGAGTTAGCAGAACATTTAAATAATTCTGAATATAATTGGCTGCTCAATAACCAACTTTTGGAAACAGCAGAAATTTTTAAGCAACAAGAGTCAGTAAAAGAAACTCGCTTTGCTCAGTTAAGAGAGAAATACGAAGCGAATCTACACTCTGATTTATCATTATCCAGTCCACTATATCCAATACTGCAAAACATTGACGCAAAAAATAATTTAAGTGAGTTAGAAATTAACTGGCTCGAACAGCAAGGACTTAGCCAAACAATTGCAATTGCTCAAGACTTGGAACAAACACGAGAATTTGCTGCATTGAAAGCTAAGTATAAAGCAACTGAGTATCAGGATTCATCCCCTAAGAGTCACTTGTATAAAATTCTCAAAAGGCTTGAGTTGTCCAATCAGTTAGGTGAACAGGATATTAACTTTCTCAAAAAATGCAAGCTGACTGAGATTATAGAAATTGCAAATGAAAAATACGCCTCTACCCTAAAATCTAAGATCGATTTAGGAGAACTACTTAATGAATCAGAAATTGATTGGCTACAAAATAATAGACGTGAAGATATTATTATTCTCGCTCAACAAAAGCACTTCACTATTCTCAAGAGAAAATATAGATTGATATGTCTTTCACTTGCGCTAGAGCCATTTTACCCGATCATGGTCAAATTAGAGAAAAAAGAACGGCTAGATCCTAAGTTAGTTTTGCAGCTTATGGAAGAGGAACTATTATCTCCTGGCGGCAAAATTGCTCTTGCGTATTACAGGCTAGAAGCAGAGTTTTATGAGCAGGAATTTCACCGCACTGGAAATAAATGGGATATTCCCACCGCTAGTAGTTATTGGCGCAAAGCAGATGAACCGGAACAGGCATTAAAACTTACTAACTTAGACTTAAACCAAATCAGAGAAAGCAATCTAAAGTCAGCAATTTCAGTTACTAGAGGTGCATCATTCAGAGATATGTATAACTTAGCTGATGCAGAAAATTGTGCAAAAAAAGCTATGGAGTATCAGCCAGAAAGTTATCAACCTTGCACATTGATGGCAGCTATTGCTCATGATAGAAGTGACTATACAAAAAGAGATTATTGGTATGAGCAAGCAATAAAACGCGGTGCTAAGCCTGAAGATATAGATGATGAGAGAAAACGAGTAGTCAGGAGTACAAAAGATGAAAATAAACGACATGAAGCAGCAGAATATTTACTGAAAAAAGATTCACAACGATATGCTTGGGCTAAGTCTTATCTCAAAAAATGGTCAGACAATGGTAAATAAACTGGTTTGCATCACCAAATTACCAACATGACCAGATTCATCCATGACCAATTTGCCAAAGACTACCTCGAACAATTACTCACTCCTTACTGCGAAGTCCAAGCACCTAGACGAGTCGCAGGAGAAGTTAGACAGATTGATGTTTATTTCATTCCCAAACCACAACCAAGAGACATACCAGGAACACTCGGATTATTAGGTCAACTTGTCACTACACCTTCTCTATTTGAACTATTTCGTAACGCAGCCTCAGCTACAGAAATTTGCGATTGTCTCTTAAAATTATTAGAGGTGCGTGGCGATTTACAACGACAAGCAAATCTGAATAAAACTCGTATTCTAGAATCTGACTTACCCAAATTATGGATTCTTACCCCCACAGCATCCGCACAACTCTTATCAGGATTTGGTGCTAACCCAAAAGATGACTACCTGCCTGGAATATACTTCATGCCAGAATATTTGCGTACCGCGATAGTAACAATTCATCAGTTGCCATCTATCTCAGAAACCTTATGGCTGAGAATCATTGGTAGGGGAAACGTTCAAAAGCAAGCAATTGACGAACTAGAAGCACTTACTCCTGATAATCCATTCCGAAAAGCAGCGTTAGAATTGCTGTACAACTTGCAACAAAACTTACAAGTCACTCAAAATCAAGACGAGGAAGATAGGGAATTACTTATGCGATTAGCACCACTTTACCAACAAGACCGAGAACAGGCGATACAAGAAGGAGAAGAACGGGGACTCCAAACAGGAATTCAGCAGGGAGAACGTTTAGTAGTGGAAAACTTGCTCAAAGTTCGCTTTGGTGAAATAGATAATGAGCTTCGAGCAACTATTGAACCTTTATTATCGTTACCGCCAGAAGAGTTTACGCCTTTACTGTTGCAGTTGTCTCGTGAAGAATTAATTTATCGGTTTTGCTAGTGTTTATCACATATACTTTAATGAGTTTTATTTTGTCATGCTAATTGCATTTATAATCGGTTTTTTTTGGTGGTTAATATACATAAATTACAATTTTTACCGATTATTCTTGCTAATAACGTGATACATTTTTAGATTCCCGACTGATTAAATAAGTCGGGAATATTGTTGTTAATCTGTTGTAGCGATCGCTCAACAGTGTAAAATCTCTTGTATAGCGTTGCATTAAACAGAAAATGTCGATCGCTGATATATAATATGGCAACTTAATATAAATAATTAAACATGGATTTTTTGACAGTTCTAGGATTAGCTGCCGCCACAATAACCACAATTTCTTTTTTGCCACAGATGCTTAAAACTTGGCAAACCAAATCAGCAAAAGATGTGTCTTTAGTTACGCTGATGACATTCATAAGTGGTGTTTTTTTGTGGCTAATCTATGGAATTTATTTACAATCCTTGCCGATTATTCTTGCTAACGCCGTAACATTGATTTTTAACTTAATTATTCTATGGCTTAAAATTAAATATAGATAAACTTGCCTCTAACAAACACCTGTGACATCATCTGTATTTAACTCTGAACGCCTCCTTTTTACACCCACCACCCCAGACACGAACGCTATCCCCATAATATTCGCCTTTCCCAACGAGTACAGCGTAGGTATCACTAGCCTTGGTTATCAGGTGGTGTGGGCAACTTTTGCAATGCGTGATGATGTACAGGTGAGTCGCCTGTTTACCGATACTCACGAACAACTCCCTAGAACGCCGGAAATTGTAGGATTTTCGATTTCGTGGGAATTGGATTATGTGAATATTTTAAATTTGCTGGAATCTTTAGAAATTCCTATTCGGGCAACCTCTCGTGATGATTATCATCCGATAATTTTTGGTGGTGGCCCAGTTCTCACGGCTAACCCCGAACCTTTTGCAGATTTTTTCGATGTCGTTTTACTAGGGGATGGTGAAACTCTGTTAGGGAATTTTGTTGAGGCTTACAAAGAAGTCAGAAATGCCTCAAGACAAACTCAACTAAAAAGACTTGCACAAATACCAGGAATTTATGTACCCAGTTTGTATGAGGTGGAATATCACACAAAAGATGGTGAAGTAAAGTCTATTAAACCAATTTCTTCTGAAATTCCCGCAGTGGTGCAAAAGCAAACTTACCGGGGAAATACTCTATCGGCATCGACTGTAGTCACCGAAAAAGCCGCATGGGAAAATATTTACATGGTGGAAGTGGTGAGAAGTTGTCCAGAAATGTGCCGCTTTTGTTTGGCGAGTTATCTCACACTGCCTTTTAGAACAGCCAGTCTGGAAGATTCATTAATTCCAGCGATCGCAAAAGGTTTAGAAGTCACAAATCGGCTAGGATTATTAGGGGCTTCAGTTACTCAGCATCCAGAATTTGAGACTTTGCTAGATTATATTAGTCAGCCAAAGTATGATGATGTCCGTCTCAGTATTGCTTCAGTTAGAACTAATACTGTAACAGTCCAGTTAGCAGAAACTTTGACTAAACGAGACACGCGATCGCTTACCATTGCTGTAGAGAGTGGTTCCGAAAAAATCCGGCAAATCGTCAACAAAAAGCTGCATAACGACGAAATTATCCAAGCAGCCATAAATGCCAAAGCTGGCGGATTAAAAAGCTTGAAACTCTATGGAATGGCCGGAATTCCTGGTGAGGAAACAGAAGATTTAGAACAAACTGTGGCGATGATGCGTAATATCAAAAAAGCTGCGCCGGGATTGCGCTTAACATACGGTTGCAGCACCTTTGTACCCAAAGCACATACGCCGTTTCAATGGTTTGGGGTAAATCGCCAAGCCGAAAAGCGGTTGCAGTTTTTGCAAAAACAGCTAAAACCACAGGGAATAGAGTTTCGCCCAGAAAGCTATAATTGGTCGATTATACAGGCTTTATTGTCGAGAGGCGATCGCAGACTCTCTCAACTTCTCGAACTTACTCGTGACTTTGGCGATTCCTTGGGTAGCTATAAACGTGCTTTCAAGCAACTCAAAGGACAAATCCCCGACTTAGATTTCTACGTCCACGCCGAATGGTCAACAGAACAAGTATTACCCTGGAGCCACTTGCAAGGACCTCTGCCACAGTCTACACTACTAAAGCATTTGGCTGATGCTAAGAGTTATATCAATCCATCCCCAAAAGAATTACAGCCAGTTCTGGGGACTAGGAACTAGGGACTGGGGACTAGGAATTAAAAGTTAATACTCAACACCCAGTACCCAGTACCCAATACCCAGTCCCCAATACCATNNNATTCATACTGAAAACTTGATGCAAAACACAGCTGAGTATTATTGCGCCTATTGCGGCGAACCGAACTTAACTTTTATTGATTTGAGTGCTGGAGGACAGCAATCTTACGTTGAAGATTGTCAAGTTTGTTGTAACCCAAATATTTTGTATGTGCGGGTTGATGAAGACACCCTAGATATCGAGATTGATACTGAATCCGAAAGTTGAATTTTAGGTTTTTCTTTCCATGCTGCACTTTAAACATTCCTCAGTAATTAACGCGCCACTAGAAGTAGTTTGGAAATTTCACGAAAGGCCAGATATTTTGCAACTGTTGAATCCCCCTTGGCAGCCAGTCCAAATACTCCGCCGTGAGGGAGGGCTGAACGTAGGGGCAATCACAGAATTTCGCCTATTTCTGGGGCCATTACCTTTAACTTGGTTAGCGCGTCATACTGAATGTGAAAAATATCGCCTGTTTACTGATGAACAGATATCTGGCCCCTTTGAATCTTGGGTACATCGACATGAATTTAAACCGGAAAACGGCAAAACCAGATTAAATGACGCTATTTCCTTCTCTATGCCTGGTGGAGGAGCAGTTGAATTTGTCAGTGGTTGGCTAGTGCAAGCGCAATTAGAAGCGATGTTTCGCTACCGCCACTATGTAACTAAACAAGAATGCGAGTAATTATTAGCTAATCGTTATTCATTTTTCCAAGATGATTCTTTTGTAGTAAAAATACTAGTACCGCACGGCGGAAATAAACATACCCTTCGGGTTCAGCAGTTCCTCATGTGGGAAACCCCAAGACCGGACTGCCTCACCATTTCAAATGACGCAAGAGCTTGGAATACAATTATGCGTGACTTTTGACTTCCGCCTTGCGCTACTAGTTATTAAAACTACCTAGCTAGCAGTATTATAACTTACACAAATCAACCTCTAAACCAAAAACAGTTGTTGGTATGGAGGTTGTATGTGTAATAATAGTTAAAGTATCTTAATATTTCTAAATATTCTAAAGTGTTGGCACTATTCGATGCAAAACACTTACCACTAATAGAGTTTTCTAGCTGGTGGTTAGTGATTTTTGTGGTGACTATATTTTAGGAATTTTCACCTGAATACTAGGCGGAGTAAAAGCGTGATTCCATTAGAACAACCACCCAGTTATCAAACAAAACTGACTCCAGCAGTGAAAAGTAAATCTCAGTTTCAAGGAATTTTCATTGCTATTGTCATTGTTAGTACATGGATCATGAGCTTGAGTTTATTACTTGCCATTGACATCTCAAAATTACAATTTTGGATGCTATTGCCTAGCATAGCTTGGCAAACATTTTTATATACGGGATTATTTATTACATCTCATGATGCTATGCATGGGGTAGTGTTTCCCCAAAACAGTAAAATCAATCATCTTGTTGGGACATTAACCCTATCTCTGTATGGTCTTTTACCATATAAAAAATTATTGAAAAAGCATTGGTTACACCACCAAAATCCAGCAACTAAAATAGACCCAGATTTTCATAATGGTGAACATAAAAACTTCTTTGCTTGGTATTTCCATTTTATGAAAGGTTACTGGAGTTGGGGACAAATTATTGCTCTAACTCTTATATATCAATTTGCTAATCGTATCCTTCATATACCCCATGCTAATCTAATAACTTTTTGGGTGCTTCCTTCGCTTCTAAGTTCATTCCAATTATTTTATTTTGGTACTTTCCTTCCACATAGCGAACCAATAACAGGTTATATTCAGCCTCACTATGCCCAAACGATTAGCCGTCCAATTTGGTGGTCATTTATCACGTGCTATCATTTTGGCTATCATGAAGAACATCACGAGTATCCTCATGTTCCTTGGTGGCAGTTACCAGAAATTTACAAAGCAAAATAATTCTTGTTTATTTAATAAATAAGTAGGCATGAGTAATTAAAAGTTTCTAATCAGCATTTCTAACCCTTAAAATCAGCCTGGATCTGCTTACTAAAAGCAAATTTATTCTGCTTATGCCAATTAATAATCCTCGTCTTGTCACTTATAGCCCTGCTTATACAATCGTTCCCACTTACGAGTGCTTTAATCGGTGTAGTTACTGCAACTTTCGCAGCGAACCGGGTAAAAGTCCCTGGATGAGTCTTTCAGATGCAGACAGTATTTTAAAATCACTTCAAAGCGAAAAAGTCTGTGAAATTCTCATACTTAGTGGTGAAGTACATCCTCATTCACCAAAGCGTCAGGCGTGGTTTGAGCGGATTTATGATTTGTGTGAATTAGCGCTTTCAATGGGATTTTTACCTCACACAAATGCGGGGCCACTGAGTTTTGAAGAAATGCAAAAGCTCAAGCGTGTGAATATTTCGATGGGGCTGATGTTGGAACAGTTAACGCCAATATTGTTAAATAGCGTACATCGGCACGCACCGAGTAAATTACCAGAAGTTCGTTTACAGCAATTGCAATGGGCGGGAGAGTTACAGATTCCCTTTACAACTGGCTTACTGTTGGGAATTGGGGAAACAGTTGATGATTGGTGGGAAACACTAACAGCTATATCTCAACTGCATCAACGTTATCACCATATTCAAGAAGTTATCTTGCAACCTCATAGTCCAGGATATCAGCAAACCTTTGATGCACCACCTTTTGACCCTCATCAGTTACCAGAAGTAATTGCTAAAGCGCGTGAGATTTTACCGCCAGATATTACTATTCAAATTCCGCCGAATTTAGTTAAAGATGACCGATGGTTACTCGCTTGTATCGAAGCTGGTGCGAGAGATTTGGGTGGAATAGGGCCAAAAGATGAAGTAAATCCCGATTATCCTCATATACAAGAACAGGCATTAAGAGAAATTTTACAGCCTGCGGGGTGGGAATTAGTGCCCCGTTTGCCAGTTTATCCGCAGTTTGACAGCTGGTTGTCAGGGGAATTACAAATAGCAGTGAAGCGATCGCGGAATGCTACGTTATTGGTTTAACAGATTTAGTGCGATCGCTAACCAAGAGCGATTACCTTAGTACTGATTAACCAGAACGTATACATCTCCCTTGACTTTGCCCAGATTTGACAATGATCAATGATCAGGAATTCCTTCATGGCGCTGCATTTTTGCGGCTAATTGATCATGGAGAGCGCCTCACAATAACTCATGCATCTTCGACACATTCATCCATTTATCTAGTTGAAACTGAGATTAGTAAATCGGCCATTCTGTTTAAGGTTTCTAAAAAACCCAAATCTGCATGGTCTTTTACCTTCAGTAGTCAAGAAGAATTAGCCTTAGATACTCTGCATAGTAAATACCAGGGTATTTCAGTCTTTTTGGCATTTATCTGCCATAAAGACGGTATCTGTTGCATCTCTCAAGAAAGGCTTTGGAGTATATTGGACAAAAATGCTGATATTGCTGGCCAACACATATCTGTGTCTCGAAAGATACATGGTAGCTATCATATAAGTGGCCCAGGTAGACAACAGATGGATCAGACAGTACCTCAAAATGACTGGCCTCGTGTACTTTTTTCCAATTAGGGCAACACCGATGACTAAGATAGATATTGCAACGGATGGATATTGTATTAATAAAGTTATTGACAAAGTTAAAAGCAAAATTGGGGATAAAGCAGCAGAGCAATTAAAACAAACAGCTGTTGAGGTAGTCCAGAATTGCGTTCATTTTTACTCCACAACTTTTGGTTTTGGTGATGTTGGTGCTACTGGTACAGGTATTGTTAGTCAACCTCACAAGGGAAAAATAGCTAATGCTACTACCGGACTAATTTATGGCAAAGTCCAAAGCGGTAAAACTAATACTACCATTGCTACACTGGCACTTGCTCAGGCTAACCATTTCCGTTGTTTCATTGTCTTGACTTCTGATAATACTTGTCTAGGCGAACAAACTGCCGATCGTTTTGCCGAGCAGCTTAAAGGTGGGCCTCGTATTTGTAATTGGAAAGAATGGAGAAATGATCCAGAAGACTTTGCAACTAATCAATTACTTGATTATATGAAAGATACTGGTGTTGTCCTAGTATCTACAAAAAATAAAAGTCATCTAGACAATTTGTTGAAAGTTCTTAAGTACGCTAAAGCCAGTAGTGTACCTACTCTAATATTTGATGATGAAGCCGATAATGCTAGCCCAAATACTAACGAAGCAAAACAGGCTAAAAAAGGTAAAGAAATAGTTCCAGATAGTGCAATTTTTGAAAAAATTGGCAATATTCGTAAAGAGGTAGCTAATCATATATATTTGCAGATTACCGCAACTCCTCAAAGTCTTCTATTACAAAATATTAATCATCCCTGTAAACCAGTTTTTTGTGCTGCTCTTCCTCAACCTGGTGATAGTTATATTGGAGGAAATTTATTTTTTTCAGACAACAGTAAATATTGCTGTACACAAGTCGAACTAGAAGAGCTAGACCAGTTAAAAAAACAGGGAGGAAAGATAAACCCTGGGAATAATTGGGATATACCTCCTGGATTGAGGCTATCTCTATGCTGTTTTTTCTTAGGTTCAATATATAAAATAGAATCTGCAAAAAATTCAGAAGCTAAATACTCTTTTCTGGCTCATCTTGACCACAAACGCATCACTCATAGCACCTTAGAAAAGGTTATTCGCGGCTTTGTTGTGGAGCTTGATAAGGCTCTTCGAGGAAAACTATCGGCTACAAAGCGTGAAGAAGCAATGAAATGGCTAAATCAAGCCTATACAGAGTTAAGTGAAACCGCAAAAAATCTACCATCACTAGATGATTTAGTTATAGAGTTAGAGCATGAGCTACGGAATGCTATCCCAAAAGTCATTGATGCGAGTAATCCAGATAAAGAACTAAAGTATAGCTCAGGAATGAACATTCTTATAGGGGGTAACAGACTTGGGCGAGGTGTCACTATTGAAGGATTAATGATTACTTATTACGGACGTGATGCCAAGCAAAAAACTATGGATACAGTACATCAGCACGCACGAATGTTTGGTTATCGTCAAGAACTACTTGATGTAACTCGCCTTTTTTTACCTCAGCATATTTTAGAAGATTTTCGAGCGATTCATGACGCTGATGAGGGTATGCGTCAAGCTATAGGTGATGATCCTAACAATATTAACATTCAGCCGGTTTGGGTAGGGTCAAAACTGAAACCAACTCGTTCTAATGTATTAAATCCGGCAGAAATTAATGCTTTTACACCAGGGAAAGCTATTTTCCCACCTGATCCACTATGGAAAGCTTCGGAAATTAAGGAGCATACAGAGGATTTAACCAAGCTTTTAGAGCCGTATAGCGATGAAGATATGCTATATGAAGTAGATATTGACTTTTTACTACAGATTCTATCGTATATGCCAAGTCGCCCTGCTGGTAATTATCCCTGGGAGGATAAACGAGTTCAAGAGGTACTCAAGGCAATGAAGAATATGGCAGGTATTCAGCAGGGACGACTCAATGTTCGTCGGGGAAAAGAAACAAAAGGAAAGGGATTTAGATTAACAAATAGACCGGCAAAAGATGGGTCACGAACATGGACAGGAACTTCTGGTTTTACTAGTCCTGAATGGGTAAATAAGGCAAAACAAGAATATCCTAATGTTCCTACACTTATTGTAATTTTAGAACAAGGTAGAAAAGAAGATTACTGGGATAACCAACCGCTTTATCTTCCAACGTTGATTCTACCTAAAAACAAATTTGTCTTCATGTTCAATTATTCAGAGGCTGCTGAAGAATTAGAAGATGATATAGACTTGTAGGATTAAAAAATAAGTGCATGATGTAGCGATCGCACAATTAAGATAATTTTCTCATAAGCGATCGCTATTACAATCTCACTTGTAATAGCAACTTAAGCCATTACCACCAAAATAGCTTTAAATCAAGACTGTGGGCGACAAATTCCCAACGCATCCCTCAGAAGATATAGATGGCAGCCTAAACCCTGTTGTAAAATAGACATAAGAAGGATTTGGGGGGCCATTTACTGGTCATAAACGCCTATAGAAACTATTTTTGGAAATCTCCAAGGTCTGAAGTCCAGCCAGCTGAAGCAACTACAGCGGCTGTATCACCAGCGCATACCAGGCGATCGCATCACCACGCCTGAGTTTTCCCAGCGTTTGGCAGCAATTAGCACAGAAGTCAATCAGCCTGTGTGCGCCTACATCAACCGTCGCGGACAAGTGATTCGCGTCGGGGTAGGCACACCGCGCCAAACGCAAATACCACCGATGGAATTGCCCCGTTACGGTGCAGAACGACTCAGTGGTATTCGTTGTATTGCCACACATCTCAAGCCAGAACCGCCCAATGAAGCGGCACTCACGGCAATGGCACTGCAACGCCTAGATGCCCTAGTTGTCCTAAATATTACCGGAACGGGATTTACACGGCGGGGAGGCGGTGCAACTGGGTATGTGAAAGAGGCTTATCTAGCTCATCTGACACCCCAAGAGTCTCGCACCCTGATTCCTAGTCCTGCTGCTGTCAAAGTAGAGGAAAGCCAATTCGGCTTCGCTCACTCTAAACAAATCCAATCCCCAAGTTGGAATATATCGCCACCTCTGAGCTTGGATGATCTGGCAGACCAGGATTTAGTAGACTTGGTAGAAAATCTGGAAGCAGAATTCCAGCGGGAATTTATCGCCCAGGAAGTAGATGCTGACCACGATCGCGTGCTGATTGTGGGGCTGATGACCAGTGAGATGACTCCCCTACAATTCCAAGATACCCTATTAGAATTGGCACGGTTAGTTGACACTGCTGGGGGAGATGTATTACAGACAATACAACAAAAGCGATCGCGTGTTCATCCCCAGACCGTAGTTGGCGAAGGTAAGGTGCAAGAAATTGCCCTAACTGCCCAAACACTAGGAGTCAACCTTGTTGTCTTCGACCGCGACCTCTCACCCTCTCAAGTCCGCAACTTAGAAATGCAAATTGGTATCCGGGTGGTTGACCGCACCGAAGTAATTTTAGATATCTTTGCCCAACGCGCTCAATCTCGTGCTGGTAAATTGCAAGTAGAACTAGCACAGTTAGAATACATGCAACCGCGACTGGCTGGTAGAGGTCGCACCATGTCCCGATTGGGTGGTGGTATTGGGACTCGTGGCCCTGGTGAAACTAAACTGGAAACTGAACGCCGTGCCATTGGGCAACGAATTTCTCGACTACAAAAAGAAGTAACTCAGTTGCAAGCCCATCGTTCGCGGTTACGGCAGCGACGGCAGCATCGGGAAGTTCCTTCAGTGGCTTTGGTTGGATATACCAACGCTGGCAAGTCCACTTTGCTGAATGCTCTTACTAATGCAGAAGTTTATACAGCCGACCAGTTATTTGCCACTCTCGATCCTACCACCCGCCGCCTGGTAATTCCTTATGGCGAAACCAATGAACATCAGGAAATTCTGATTACAGATACAGTAGGGTTTATACACGAACTGCCTGCATCGTTAATGGATGCCTTCCGCGCCACCCTGGAGGAAGTCACAGAAGCCGATGCCCTACTACATTTGGTAGATTTGTCTCACCCAGCTTGGTTGCGTCATATTCGCTCAGTCAGAGAAATTTTGGCACAAATGCCAATAACTCCTGGCCCGGCGCTAGTGATTTTTAACAAGATCGATCAAGCCAATAGTGAGACACTAGCCCTAGCTAGAGAAGAATTTCCCCTCGCGGTATTTATTTCTGCGAGTCAGCGCTTGGGATTGGAAACCCTACGTCAGCGCCTTGCCAAGCTGATTGAATACGCTGTTGATTCTCAGTAAATACTGAAATAAATTTTTAATTTCTAGTTGAAAATGCCGTAGTTAATAGTAACTATGGCATTTTTTATTGAAATAATAGATATTCCTACTTTACTAAAGCTTTATCGGGTTATGTGGAATTTGCTGAATGACAATATTATAAAAGACGTGCTAGAACAATTGATTAATGGTATTTTTCTGTTTATAACTGATACAGTAATTGAATTTATTCACAAAATAAANTTCAATTACGTATAAAGATTTAAGCATTGAACTTGTTCTTAATTAATTTTCTACAGCAGAATTCAGAATGGGCTGCGCCCCGCTGCGTTAACAGGAGTAAAACACACTTTATATCTGGGTAACAGACTTAGCTTGTGTACCTTATAACTTTAAGTCTGCTGTAAGAACTGTATTAAACTTTCAGAATGACTTTTAGAGTTATCTCATTTATCAACATTATATAAATAAAGGTATATGCAATTAGCTTCACAGCCATTTGAGTCGAAAGATGTCAAAGTACAGCTTCTTTTAACTGGAGGATATCAATATACTGTTTATTTAAAATCGGATGCACCTTTACTGCATAGCCTTTTAACAACAGTTGTGGCTCGTGCTTACAAACAAGAATCTGAGTTACAGAATTTATTCCAAATTCCCATCAATGAAGGTCGCTCAGTTTTGTGTTTTCCTGCCGAACATCTTATAGGCGTGGTTACAGAACCCCCAATCTTTGTACAGCAATCAGAGAAAATACAATTGCAAAATGATTATATTCTGGATTCTGATTATATACAAATAGATAATTTTTTTAAACCAGAAGAGCACAAGCACTTACTCCAATATGTCCTGGAGAAAGAGTCGGACTTCTTGCCAAGCAATACTTCTACAAGGGATATTAATTATCGCCAATCAATGGTTATCTACTCATTTCCTGAATTTTCTGAACTGATTTTAAAGAGAATTCAAGCAATGATTCCTGATATCATCAGCAAATTAAACTTACCATCATTTTCAGTATCACAGATTGAAAGCCAACTAACTGCACATAATGATGGTAACTATTACAAACTTCATAATGACAATGGCAGTCCAGATACTGCTACTAGAGAATTAACATACGTTTATTATTTTTATCAAGAACCAAAATCATTTTCTGGTGGTGAGTTGTTGATATACGACAGCAAAATTGAAAATAACATATATGTCAATGCTGAGACATTCAAAACAGTCGAACCTCGCAACAACAGCATTGTATTTTTCCTTAGCCGTTATATGCACGAAGTACTGCCTGTGAATTGTCCCTCTCAAGCTTTTGGAGATAGTCGATTTACTATCAATGGCTGGGTGCGTCGATAAGCAAATTCAGTATAATTACTGTATACTACCACCATGAATATTTAACTTTAGGTAAGGCGATCGCCTTACCTAAATTATTGCAAACTCATAGCCAATAGACTTTATGAGTAATATCTTTTATTGCATTAAAAATATTCTATCAATCTTACTTAATCAATTTATTTATGATTTTGAAATAAAGATTTAGTTTGCCAATTAAAACTAGAAATATTACGTAATTAAATAAAAATTATTTTCATAGTATAAACACTTAACACTCGTAATTTTATCGCGTATATGTCATTTATTTATATTCTATTAAATTTTTGATAAAGCTTAAAAAAAACAGTACTATATTTCTTTTTTTTGTATAGATTTAGATTAGCAAATGATGTCAATAATGCTCATATAAACATCATTATTAGGAAGCTTTTCCATATCTTGTTTAAGACAAAGAGGTTTGATTTACATGTCTCAAGCATATTCAAAAAAAGTAATAGGTTATATAAGTTGTGGTCTATTATCATTCAGCTTAGCTTTAGGGTCACAAATACCTCAAGCACAGGCCGGTAACGGTAACGGTAACGGCAACGGCAACAAAAATACACCAGCACCTGCTCCAGCACCAGCACCTGCGCCTGCGCCTGTACCAGCACCTGCGCCTGCGCCTGTACCAGTACCAACACCTGCGCCTGTACCAGCACCTGCTCCAGCACCTGCGCCAGCACCCAAGAGTTTAGGGTCTATAAGTTTTTCAGCTACAGGAACCAATACCTACGACAAATCTAATGATCCTCTGGCAGCGTCAGTCCTCTTTAGTTACCTAGACAATGGTTTATTGTCACTGATCCTGACTAACAATTCTTCTGTAGGAATCTCAAACCCTTCTGATGTTCTGACATCAGTCTTCTGGGACTATGCTGGTTCTCCCCTAAATAACTTATCGCTGGTTTCGGCTTTAGCTCCGACAGTGACCTCAAGCGCAGGCTCTACCACTACAAAGAATGTCGATCTTCTAGCTCTAAATGAATGGAAATTGCCAAACACTAGTAATACTGGAGGACTTCCTGGCATTGACCAACACTACGGTCTGGGTACCGCTGGCTTAGGCATTTTCCAAGGTGGTGGTGGACAGCAATTTAATTACGGCATCATTAGTGGTTACGCTAATGATGCAAATCCAGCTGTGAGTTCGGGGACTTTTGTTCAAAGTTCAGCTACTTTCCTGCTATCAGGGCTAACTTCCGACTTTGACATCACTAAGATTGGCAACATCCGTTTTCAGTACGGTACATCACTAAGCGAAACTAGTATAAAACCTGCCACAACACCAGCGCCAGCACCTGCGCCTGTACCTGCGCCTGCGCCTGCACCTGTACCTGCGCCTGCACCTGCGCCAGTACCTGCACCTGCGCCTGCGCCTGCACCTGTACCTGCGCCTGCACCTGCGCCAGTACCTGCACCTGCGCCTGCACCTGCACCTGCACCTGCACCAGTACCCGCACCTGCGCCCGCACCTGCACCCTCAATACCGCCTTACTATCAACCCCCTGCACCTCAACCGAAAAAAGTACCTGAACCTAGTACAACCGCAGCATTAGGATTATTAGGCTTGGGTGTTTTCGGACTCCAGAAGAAAAACAAAAAAAATCTTTCCTAAACTTAAACCGCACAGCTAAGTTTTAGTAGGAAGGGGCCTAAATACATGGGTTTAGAAGAGCATAAGCACTTCTAAACCCATATTTGTTAGAGGTAAGAAATGCGAAATTAAAACTCGCCTAGAAAATTCCTGCTTTTTAACTAGCGCTTAGTACTCAAAAAAAGTTGAATGATAGAAACAATCTCAATACAATTACTGGTATTCCCAGCATTTAAACTGAAATATTATTAGTTTTTTAAGTCAGATAAAAAATAACAACTCTCTACATATTTGGCTAGCATTAAGTTTGCAGTCCATATTCACTGCTTCTGTAGATTAGGTTATGAAGGAATAAAGCAGCCACAGTCAGTGGCAAAGCTCTAAAATTAAAAAGTATTAAATCAAGTTGAGGACATCATGGCTGCAAAAGTAGAAATTTACACCTGGAGGACTTGCCCGTTTTGTATCCGTGCCAAAAGTTTGCTGAAAAACAAGGGTGTTGAATTTATCGAATACAGTATTGATGGAGATGAAGCAGCCAGAAATAAAATGGCTCAAAGGGCAAATGGACGGCGCTCTTTACCGCAAATTTTCATCAATGACCATCATGTAGGTGGTTGTGATGATATCCACGCTTTAGACAGTCAAGGCAAGCTGGATGAGTTACTAACTTCTAGCAATAGCGTATAGATTCAGAAGGTATTGCACTAGCGACAAGCCGCTGCAAATTAGACGGCAGTCGCTACAACTATAGAAAAACAACGTGCTGCCTTGTCTACGGGTTTTTTCCCGACAAATCGATATCTGTCCACAAGACTTTACCCTCCAGTTCTACTCAGCAGTACAGATGTACGTCAATTGCTAAGATCATCAAGGGATAATAATTGCATAACCATTTAATTTCTTGGTGATTGAGGTATAAAGGGTGAAACTGGCTTTTATCATTGATTCCATCCATCTACTTGACCCGTGTCATGATACCAGTGTTGCCCTAATTGAAGCAGCGCAAATTCTGGGACATGAAGTTTGGGTGACTCAGGCAAATCTGCTGAGTGTGGTGGAGGGCAAAGCTTGGGCTGTCTTACAGCGAGTCGAACTTGTACCAGTGCAGTTGGCGGAGGGACGTTGGGTAGCAGCGAATCCTTGGTATAAGTTGAGCGATTCCTTCTTAACTTCTTTAGAGACAATGGACGCCGTATTTATGCGGACAGATCCACCTGTCAATGATTCCTATTTATATGCCACCTACATTCTGGATTACATTGACCAAAATAAAACCCTGGTGATTAACAGTCCCAGTGGCATCCGAGGGGCAAATGAAAAAATGTATGCCCTCCAGTTTACCAAAGCGATTCCAGAAACGATTGTCAGTGCTGACAAGCAATTTATCCGGCAATTTGTGGAAGCAAAGGGGGCAGGGGTTCTCAAACCACTGGGTAATAAAGCTGGCGAAGGAATTTTGTTTTTGCAATCAGGCGATCGCAATTTTAACTCCATTGTCGAACTCAGTACCCTTCAAGGTAAAGTGCCAGTAATGGTACAAACCTATTTACCGGAAGCAAAAGAAGGAGATAAGCGAATTATCTTGCTCAATGGCGAACCAATTGGCGCACTCAATCGCCTCTCTAGTGGAACTGATTTTCGCAACAATATGGCAACTGGTGGTACAGTCGCTCAAACCCAAATTACGCCAAGAGAATATGAAATATGTACCCTAGTAGCCGAACGCTTACGCCAAGACGGCTTAATTTTTGTGGGTATTGACGTTATCGGTGGCTACCTAACTGAAGTTAACGTCACTAGTCCTACCGGCATTCGTGAGATTGACCGCTTAGATGGTACTCGCCTTGGTCATCAGGTTATTCAATGGATTGAACAAACACTAAAAATCAAAAAATAATTTACATTTTTTTGTTTGATGTTCTATTCCTCAGCAAACAGACTTCTTTCGGATACTTGAGTGGGCTAGTTCCCTATGCTAGTGGTTTTAAGTAAATATATTTACTTGTACGGAATAGGAGTTTAGTGGATCGCGAGGGGGTAGATGTATTATTCCTGCGATCGGCTGTGATGCTCGTTTGCCCTTGGTGTCTCCTTCTGGGAGAAGACTCGTTAACACTGCGCTATCGGTGATGCATCCATAGTTGGGCAGGTATTCCTATTGTTTTGTTTGAAAGTATAGCTGGACATGCAAGCTAGTAGACTCCTGCCCAAATTCATTCTATAAAGTAGCGTTGACAAGTTTTTTTACCAATTGGCAAAATTGGGTACAGCAAAATATTGCTTATCCCTACCCTTGGTAAAACCCTGGTGGAAGTAGCAGATTTTATACAGCGTTCAGCCTGACCTGAGACTGCTAAGTTAATCTAAAATCTAAAATCTTTTAATTTCTTGGTGTACGTCGGTTTCTCAGAAAATCAGGTATATCTAATCCAGGTTTTTCCTTTGGTTCTGGAATTGGAGTTGGAGTTGGAGTTGAACTTGGAGTCGAGGTTGAGGGATTAACTGCGGGTTGCTGTGTTGTTGGACGCTTCGAGGTATTAGGTGCTACTCGAACGTTAGCCACGCTTTGTTGTACCGCAGCTTGCACTTCACCTGTAAAACCGGTGGCAATTACAGTAATTCTTACCTCTCCTTGGAGCCTGTCATCAATTACAGCCCCAAAAATAATATTGGCGTTGGGATCAACTACCTCATAGATTGCTTCTGCGGCTGCATTCACCTCATGCAAGGTCAGGTCAGTACCACCTGTTATATTAAATACAACTCCTCTAGCACCTTCAATAGAACACTCTAGTAATGGTGAAGAAATAGCTGCGATCGCGGCTTCTCTAGCTCTAGACTTTCCAGAACTAACGCCAATTCCCATCAATGCCGATCCCGCATCTGCCATAACTGCTCGGACATCAGCAAAGTCAACGTTTACTAAACCGGGGATCGTGATGATATCAGAAATACCTTGCACCCCTTGACGCAGCACATCATCTGCATAACGAAAAGCTTCTTGCACAGGCGTTTGTTCGGGGATCACTTCCAGCAGTTTGTTGTTGGGGATAATGATCAGTGTATCTACTCTACTTTTTAGTCCTTCAATACCTTGTTCCGCTTGACTGGTGCGGCGGCGTCCCTCAAAAACAAATGGACGTGTGACTACACCAACAGTGAGAGCGCCCATTTCTTTGGCCACTTCTGCCACGATTGGTGCTGCACCCGTCCCAGTACCACCCCCCATACCAGCAGTGATAAATACTAAATCTGCACCCTCTAAAGCCGTAGCAATTTCGTCCCGTGATTCCTCAGCTGCCTTTTGACCGATTGCCGGATTACCACCTGCTCCTAAACCCCGTGTTAGCTTCTGCCCAATTTGCAATCGACTTGGAGCGCCAGCTAAGGTAAGAGCTTGGGCATCGGTGTTAATGGACCAAAACTCTACCCCGGAGACATCAGACTCGATCATGCGGTTAACAGCATTGCCACCACCACCACCAACACCAATCACTTTGATGTTGGCGACCCGACCAGGAACAATCTCGCCAATTCGGCTATTTTCCGGAGAAATTTTCTTATTATCGTGATTTTGCCCGAAGTTCAGCCCAGAGTTATTAAAGGGATTGGTCGAGTTAACTGCCAGAGAGAACCCAGGCTGTCCCGTAGATTGGGAATTTTTATAGTTAAGTCCTTGGTTATTATCAAGTGTCATTGGATTTGTGAAAGGGTAGATAAACGACTTTTTCAGGTGTTATTCACCTAAGAGTCAACTTTAGTTTGACAATGCCACAATATTATGGCGTTGTTCTTTATTGTTTTCACTACTGCCAAGCCTAACAGAATTGGCAGTGCGAAAATTTGCTATGGGATAAGCTTTTAACACAGCCGATCGCACAGCCAATTCTAGAGAAGTATACCTATATTTATCTAAAACAGACCTGTATAACTTCAACCAGACATTAATCTCTTCATTATTCTCAGCAGCGGGCATAACTTGTAAAGACACACTACAGCGTATCTTCTCTGCCTCAATAATAATATTGTTAATAGGTTTCACCATTGGGGATGATTGCAAGTTTAGACACAAAATTTACCTTCTACTTACTTATGCTNNNNGTTAAACTAAGCAAGAATTTACTTGTCAGACTATACCTGATTATTTGTTGTTTGGGTGATCTCAATGGACACTTTGTTGGAGCAATAGTCTATCCTACAAGAACCCTTACTAGTGCGGCCAACAAATCAAGATTTCCTAAGAGATTTCGNTTACCTAATAGGAATTACAGCACAGAACAGTCCAAACTTATTACCCAGAAGCAATGCTTACACAACTTTGGCTGGCATTTTTCGTTACAGATTGAAACTTCGGTACACTGTCTTTGGAAGTGTCCTCGACAGACCAAAGCCAGAGCCTTTTTGCGTCTGTACTGGGATGGCGGCATAAACCGTTTTCATCAGTGACCTCTGTTCACGAGTCTGAATCTGAATAAAAAGCTCAAGCAACTTTCTCTTTTTTGCACTGGGTTTAGTCAAAGAATGTATGGGCAGAAGGCGTTTTGTACGCTATGAACCCTCTTAGACTGTTTGACATCTTGCACCCTACTATTAGATGTTAGGGTAACAACTGAGAGTCTGTTACTCGCAATAGAGATTTTATGATTGATCTTCTCATTTTAATTAGAAGTTAATGCCGATTTTCGGGCCATTTGCTGGAAAACTGAAAATAATAAATATATTTATCAGCATAAAGCTTCTTAATTTACTAAGAGCTATCAAAATAATAAACATACTAAATGTTTTTAGGTATTTTGGGAGTTAATTTTTGGTCTTTTTGGTTCATCTGTACTAATGGAAATTCGGGATTTTTCAGATCAATATACCCTATTTGACCAGGATTAAATTTTGTTGCTAAATGACGCATTTGGGCGAGTACCTTAATTTGTTCAGATAACTGGGGTCCTGGAACACCAAGATGCACATTTCCTAATTCTGTTTTCAAAATTAAATTTGTTGGATTTTGGCAATCAATTTCCATCACTTTCACGGGACTTTGGCTCACGGCTTTATGGAGTTGAGTCCAGTAGAGGCAGTATTGATTTGGTGAACCAATTACTCTGAGATTGGGTAATTTTCTAGTGGGATTCAGTGATGTGTATTTTTCTAAAGGCATCCAGGCCCCAGTTGCATCTAGTAAGCCGATTGTTACTTTTTTGGTGCCACGTGTTTGAGTTACCGCTACAGGTACTCGTTCTTGGATTTCAATGATTAATCCAGGAGGAAATAGGCGGCGTCTGACGATCGCTTGGGCAATAGTTGGTTGTTTCTTCAAAGAGTTAGCGATCGCTGACGGTTCAATCCGCCACAAAGATTGAGGGTAAGACAACACCAACAATGACTGAGTTGTTTGATTCGACAGCAACTTATTGCCTGATTTCATCACTATTTGTTTGGGAGCTTTTAGCATCCACATCGGTTGGACTGCCATCCAGAACAATCCACCCGCCAAACCAGTAATGGCAAAGGTTCGCCAAATAGCTTGAATAATTCTCATCTGCCGCTGCCGACGCAATTTCTGACGACGCTGGGCTAGATGCGTGCGGGAAACTGATATTATGCCAGCCATTCACACCCCTTTTTGATTGCAATCTAAATTCCTTGACAAGCTCGTATCATTATTAATTTCAGTAAACACTGTTGGCATCTTTGAGCCGCTCTCCTCAAGACTTTTTTATTTTTAGTAACACTTTACAGTAACTACACAATCATTATGGCGCTAGTCATTATTCCTATTAAAGTTTCCGGTGTCCATTTTTAACTGACTGTAGTCTTTTTGACAAGTTATTTTTGAAGATTTTTCCTTAAAGATTACAAAATATTAATTGAGATGTGTGGGATTTTGCTTTCTTGACAAATAGAATGTGAAATGATACACAAGTATTCCTACATCTCTGTATAGCTTGCTATAATTCATACCAGCGAGACTCATCAGATATTTAAACTGAGAACAATGAAAAAATGTAGCTTTTTTTACTTACTCCCTCAGCCATATCATTTTGTGGCAGGTCAAACAGAAGGGAGAGATTGTCAAAACCTCAATAGCAGGTGTAAAAAGGACAGATATGCTTAAGACCTAACCGGTCGAATGGCACGAATAAAAGATGAAACCCTTGCCAGCTATGGATATAGAGGATAGGGTGTAGGTTCGGAAAAAATCAAGAAAAGTAAAAATAAGTGCGAACATAAATAAAGTTATTCGTCACTATACCCCACACCCTACACCCCACACCCAAAAGCTTTGTAGATAATGGGTTTGCATTATCTTAGTGCCATTCGCTATTAGGATCAATTAAATCTCTACCATACTACTGACAGTAATCTGGAAATAAGTGCTGTCTTTTGCAAGACACTACCACCTTGTGAGTCAATCCTGTATCTACATCCTAGATAGGGATTAATTGTATAAAAAATTCAAACTAAACTGCATCTACATAAACCTCTACATACATGAAAACGACATTAAATTTGTCACGTTTTTATAAAGCATGTAACCCTAGCTACACGCTAAATATAAGTAACGTACTAGATCGGCAGTATTACATAGATTTTGCTGATGTACGTGGTTGCAAGATTGTCGAAGAATTGCAACGGACTATCGTTCGGATTTCTCCTGATGAGCCAACCTGTCAGTTATTTACGGGTCATATTGGCTGCGGTAAGTCAACGGAATTGCAGCGCCTCAAGACAGAATTAGAATTGGCGGGATTTCATGTGGTTTATTTTGAGTCCAGCCAAGACTTAGACATGGCGGATATTGATATTAGCGATATTTTGCTGAGTGTAGCCCGTCAAGTCAGTGCCAGTTTAGAAAGTATTAGCATCAAACTCAAACCTGGTTACTTTACTAATTTGTTTAAAGAAGTAGGCGATTTTTTGCAAAGCCCCATAGAGCTTTCTGGACAAGCAGAGTTGTCCTTGGGTATTGCCAAAATTACCGCCAAAACCAAAGATAGCACCCAGATGCGGAATCAACTAAGACAATATCTGGAACCACGTACCAATAGTATTTTGCAAGCGATTAACGAAGAGATTTTAGAAAAGGCTGTTGAACAGCTAAAGCTAAGGGGTCAAAAAGGACTGGTAGTGATTGTAGATAATTTGGATCGAGTGGATATGCGTCCCTTAGCATCCGGGCGATCGCAACCAGAATATCTCTTCATTGACCGAGGCGAACAGTTACGCCGACTTAAATGCCACCTAGTTTACACAATTCCCCTAACATTAATTTTCTCCAATGAATATGAGACACTGAAAAATCGTCTGGGGGGAGGGATTGCACCAAAAGTACTGCCGATGGTATTAGTGCGGCAAAGAGATGGCAGTGACTACGAACCAGGAATGTCACTAGTACGCCAGTTAGTTCTAGCTAGGGCTTTTCCAGAAGTTCCTTTGAATAGCAGACTTTTATTAATTACAGAATTATTCGATCACTCCCAAACCTTGGATCGTCTATGTCGCGTTAGTGGTGGTCACATTCGTAACTTATTAGGCTTACTTTATAGCTGCCTGCAACGACAAGATCCGCCTTTTTCTAGGGACTGCTTAGAAGCCGTGATTAAGGACTACCGTGACGATCTGCTATTAGCTATTGATGAATCCCAATGGGAATTATTGTTTGAAGTAGTACAGCAGCAGAGAGTTAAAGGTGAGTCTGACTATCAGAGCTTACTAAGAAGCATGTATCTGTTTGAATATCGCGATCCTGTGGGGCGCTGGTTTGGCATCAGTCCAGCCCTGGCAGAAACAGAAAAAGTTTTGGCTTGGCAACAAAACAAGTAACAGTCAATTGTAATTTGTCATTGGTCATTTGTTAGTCAACTAATGACCAATGACCCATATCCAATGCCTAATACCCCATATCCAATGAGTAATGATAAACAGCTACGTGTCTACACCAAAGAAAATCAGCATACTTTGCAAAGACTGATTAGAGCGATCGCACTTTCCGAAGGTCAATTTGCTCTGATTTTAGTTCGATGCAACTATGGGCGATTACGTGAGCAAATGTTGGAGAATATTCGCTCGACCACCAAAGAAATTAATATCAGAGAAATCGTTCTCAATCCATCAACTACTTCTTTACACAGCACAATCATCTCAGAACTATCTTTAGATAATCCTGCCGTCCTTACAGACACTTTGCCATCTGCTGTGATGGTTTTCGGTATTGAGTCAATTAACGACCTAGAAAACTTACTTACAGGCATCAATCAAGCACGAGATATCTATGCTGCAACTTTTCCATTTCCAGTGGTGTTGTGGCTACAGGATGAAGTGGCATCATTGCTTTCAAAATTAGCACCTGATTTCAAAAGCTGGGCTGCAACCACTATTAAATTTGAAATGGCCAAAGCAGATTTAATTGCTTTGATCTCTCAAGAAGAAGAATCTCTATTTGACAAAGTTTTAGAAGCAGGTGCTGAAACATTTTTATCTAACGCCTTTCTAGATTTAGATCCTAAGTCGCAACACCGTCACGAAATAGAATCAGCACGTAATGATTTACTACGCCTGTATGGGGTTAAATTAACACCAGGATTAGAAGCTAGTTTAGAGTTTGTATTGGGGCGAGATAAATACGCCAACGATCAAATTAATGGTGCTTTAGCCAATTATCAAAGAAGCCTAGCATTATGGCAGCAGGAAGCAAGGAGAATAGCAGAGTGGGAAAATAATTCTTCTTTGCCTATCTCATGTCCTCAACCTATGCCCCCCTCATCTTTACTCAAGCAGGCAATAGTACTATTTCACCTGGGGCTTTGTTATCACCGAATGGCAGACTTATACCAGAATACTAGTAGCTATTGCGAACATGCTCTGTCGTGGTTTAAACAATGCTTGGAGCTATTGGAAGAGGTACAAAGAGAAGACTTAGTTGCTAAATTCATTTTGCCTGCTTGTGAAATGCTGCAACGTTTACAAGCCTGGGATGACTTAAAAGAATTAGCTCAAAAGTCATTACATCTACATAAAACTTATGGAACTCCCGCACAGGTTGCTCAAAATTATGGTTTTTTGGCAAATGTGGCGGCTTCAGAATCAAATTGGGTACTGGCTCATGAATTAGCAAATACAGCGCTTTCTATCTCTGAAGAAGTAACACAAGTTTCTCTGCGAGACGCTTTGCGAAGACGACGACAAGAAAGTTGGTATCTTCTCTTGCTAGCACGCACACAACGGCATTTGGGTGAGTGCGAAGAAGCTATCAATAACTTGGAATGGGCGAGGGTAGTTTGTGAGCTACAACATCAGCCATTACTGTACTTAGAGATTTTAGAGGAACTGCGATCGCTTTACTTTTTTGAGTGTCATAACTATACAGAAGCCTTTAAGCTGAAGCAAGAAAAAATTAAAATAGAACATCAGTATGGCTTTCGTGCCTTTATCGGAGCAAGTCAATTACAGCCACAACGCCCCAGAATCAACCCAGTACTAGAACCTCACAAAATACCATTTATTCCTGAAGAAATTGCTCAAGAAATATCTGCTTCTGGACGGCAACAAGATGTCAATCGCTTAATTGAAAGAATTGCCCGCGCTGACTACAAACTCACAGTTATTTATGGGCCATCAGGTGTAGGTAAAAGTTCAATTCTCAAAGCTGGTTTAGTCCCAGCACTCAAGGGAAAAGTTATTGGTGAACGTATTCCTATACCGATTGTTTTGTCTGTTTATACTGATTGGATAACAATCTTGAGTAACAGTATCAATCAAGCATTAGCATACACAGGAATATCGGTTAATATTGACTCTACACCCACCATAATACTAGAAAGAATTCGGTTAGCATGTGAGCGTAATTATACAATAGTTATTATATTAGACCAGTTTGAAGAATTTTTCTTTGTTAGTAATCCTCCTACACAAAGAATAGAATTTTATAAATTTTTTAGTGAATGTTTAAATATTTCTTATGTAAAAATTATTCTTTCATTACGAGAAGATTACTTACATCATTTATTAGAATTTGAACGTTTGAGCCAGAAAAATAGTACTGGCTTATATGATTTAGGAGTAATTAATAAAAATATTCTTGATAAAGACATTCGCTACTATTTAGGAAAATTCTCTAGTCGAGATGCCAAAGCCATAATTCACAGTCTTACTCAACGTTCACATTATGAACTAAGTGAGGAATTAATTAACCGATTAGTCCAGGATTTGACAGGGGAACTAGACGAAGTACATCCAATTGAATTACAAATAGTCGGTGCTCAACTACAAATAGAAAACATTACGACACTTGCGGAATATAAGCTTTGTGGTGGCTCGGCAAAATTGGTGGAACGCTGGTTAGGGGAAGTTATCAAAGACTGCGGTCAAGAGAACGAAGAGTTAAGTTGGAAATTATTATTTGAGTTAACAGACGAAAAGGGGACGCGACCTTTAAAAAATAAAGCTGATTTAGCGGCTGCATTAGTTAATAATTATGATATAGATACAATATCAAGCTTTGACAAAGTTGGAGAACTGATTTTAGAAATATTGGTGGGTTCAGGCTTGGTATTGCGAGTTAGAGAAGAGTTAGGCGATCGCTACCAGTTGGTTCACGATTATTTAGTTGAACCAATTCGCCAAAAGAACAACTATGGTATGCTCGCCGAATTAGAAAAAATCAAACTTGAAAAAACTAGAGCAGAAGCAGCCCAACAACTTAGTCAAAAGCAACTAAATTTGGTATTACAACGACGACTGCGGGAAGCGCGGATAGCAGGTGCGATCCTAGCAATTATGGGTGGAACAATAGCAGCATTATGGTGGCAAGCCGACTTACAAAAAAGAGCAGCAGTCCGCCAAACTCTACGCGCTGAACGTAGTGAAACCAACTTGCAAATTAGTGCGATCACTGCCGCTAGTGAAGCTCTGTTTGCATCTAATAAAGAATTTGATGCCCTCTTAGAAAGTTTGCGGGCTTGGAGAGGACTTAAACAAGCAGATGGAGTTCAGCCAGATACCCGAATGCGGGTGGTAACAGCTTTACAACAAGCAGTTTATGGGGTAACTGAGGTTAACCGCCTGGAAGGGCACACTGATATCGTCTGGGGAGTGACTTTCAGCCCAGATGGTCAGTTGATAGCATCAGGTAGCCGAGATCAGACAGTGAAACTTTGGCATCCTGACGGTAGTTTACTCCAAACCCTTAAAGGTCACAGTGATGCTGTTACCTGTGTAAGTTTCAGCCCTGATGGTCAAACCCTAGCCTCCGCTAGCCTCGACAAAACAGTGAAAATCTGGCGCAAAAACTCGGTTACAGGTGAATTTGACCCCAAACCATATAAAACCCTGAGAGGACATGAAGATTGGGTTTATAGCGTCGATTTTAGTCCTGATGGCGAGTTATTAGTTACTGGCAGTAAGGATAAAACCATAAAACTCTGGCGCAAAGACGGTAGCTTAGTAAAAATACTGAGAGGACATCAAGGGTGGGTTAACTGGGTAAACTTCAGTCCTGATGGTCAATTTATCGCCTCAGCTAGCGACGACAAAACAGTGAAAGTTTGGCGACGGGACGGTAGACTCGTTACAACTTTGCAGGGACATAAGCAAGGCGTAATTGTGTCTATTTTCAGCCCAGACGGTAAATTTCTGGCGTCAGCAGGTCGAGATCAGACAGTGAAACTTTGGCGGCGGGAGAGTAGTAACACTAAAGACGGTTTTGACTTTTTTCCTTACAAAACTTTACGGCAGCATAACGGTACGGTGTGGAGTTTGAGCTTTAGTTCGGATAGTAAAAAGTTAGCTTCCGCAGGCGAAGATAATACCATAAATCTCTGGAGTATCACTGGTAATTTACTCAAAACCTTCAAAGGACACAGTGATGCTGTCGTTAGCATTGCTTTCAGTCCAAAAAACAAATTGTTAGCTTCAGGAAGTTTCGACAAAAGCGTGAAACTATGGAGTTTAGATGCTCCCAGACCGTCTATTCTTCAAGGGCATCGAGATCGAGTTTTGAGCGTTGCTTGGAGTCCCGACGGTCAGATGCTAGCTTCTGGTAGTAGCGATCGCACTGTCAAACTTTGGCAGCGATACACCAGTAGTGGCGAGATTAAAACTCGACTTTACAAAACTTTGATGGGACACACAAATAAAGTTCCTAGTGTCAGTTTTGACCCAAAAGGTCAAATGCTGGCTTCAGGAAGTTATGACAAAACTGTGAAACTTTGGCGGCTTGACGGTACTTTAATAATGACTCTCCAGGGACATAGCGATAGTGTCATGAGCGTCAATTTCAGCCCAGATGGTCAGTTTTTAGCATCAGCTAGCAAAGATAAAACTGTAAAACTTTGGAATCGTGAGGGCAAGTTGCTCAAAACCTTACTGGGACATCAGGGTTGGGTAAATAGCGTCAATTTCAGCCCAGATGGTCAGGTTTTAGCTTCTGCCAGTGACGATCAAACAGTGAAACTTTGGCGGCGGGATGGTACTTTGCTCAAAACTTTCTCGCCCCATGATAGCTGGGTATTGGGTGTCAGCTTTAGTCCTACTGACGAGTTGCTGGCTTCTGCTAGCTGGGATAACACCGTGAAACTGTGGCGACGGGATGGGACGTTGTTAAAAACTTTATTAAAGGGGTACAGTGATAGCGTCAATGCCGTGACTTTCAGCCCTAATGGTGAATTACTCGCCGCTGCCAGTTGGGACAGTACAGTGAAACTCTGGAGCCGTGATGGCAAATTAATTAAAAGTCTCAATGGGCATCGCGCTCCGGTATTAAGTGTCAGTTTTAGCCCAGATGGTCAAACACTAGCATCAGCTAGTGATGACAACACGATAATTCTGTGGAATTTACATCTTGACGATCTGCTTGTTCGTGGTTGCGATTGGCTAGGTGATTACCTTAAGCACAACCACAATCTTGAAGAGCGCGATCGCCTTCTTTGTGATGGGATAACCCGTACAAACCCTTTTTAATTACAAATTATGAATTAGGTTGAAGCCTCAATGAGCAACCGCTCTTGGTTTAGCGGTTGATGAGGCGATCAGAGTTATTAATTCAGAGCTAAAAATAAATTTCGAGCTAATCAGCCAAAAGAGCGATCGCTCTCCAAAAGTTCATGGCTATTTTCTTCGGGAGCCTCTTGTGGCAAATTCGCTAAAAAGGCTTGTAGCCTCATGCGCTCAATGTAGGGCCAGCCTCCCTCAGACTCAATATCTTTCAGCAGTGAGTAAAGTTGGCGGCGGTTAACAGGCAAACTCTCTTGAAAAACCCCATCCCGGATCTCTCGGTGTAACTGCTCTAATTGCCGCAGCAAAGCCAAAAGAGCTACAGTATCGCCTTCACAAGCTGTAGCGGTATCATACACCACAGTTGCGATCGCTTGCAGTTTAGCAGACAACTTCTCTGATTCAATATTTTTGTGATCGTTCATGCCACCTTTTCCGTATAAATGAGGTCAACTCAAATTTACCGGAGATTTTTAATTTTCCCTAGTTTGTCAGTTGTCTCCCTGTTATCGCATCTCCTCACTTGCCCTAGTTAGGGGTGAATATAACTAGATTTGTATCTTTATCAAAAGCAATTGCGATCGCTCCAAAAAGAGCGTAGTAACCTTTAGCATAGGCTTTACAGAAGCTAGATGCGATCGGGACGAGACTTTCTTGGATTTTGAGAACTTTGATTTTGAGTTAAAAAAAATCGTATGATCTGGCTGATTTACCCATCTAACAATGGGCTGTATGTAGTGGCGTCACATACATGATACAAAAAGACTTGGGCGACGCCGCTTTTACGATAAGCAAGAGCAAAGTGCGAAGCAGACACCCCTGTTTGCATTTTTCAAGGCACAAGCATTTATGCTTCTCTGTGTGAGCTTACTCATACACTCGCCCAATTCCAAACAAATGCCACCAACAGTAAAACTGCTGGTTTTTTGCTCCCCTAGTGACACACATCCAAAATGGATGCAGTGTGCTACTTAGTCTGGGGTCTACACCCCAAGCTCAAGATAGCGACACGTTTAACTACGTTTAGCAGAGAAAAGTTTGAGCAGCGTCTGACAACTAGACACCCGAACACTTGCTTCAACTCTCTTATCAGAGCAAAGCCGTGTCCGAACAAAGGTAGCTTTTCGCAGAGTAGCGGCTTCTCATCAGAGATCAAAGCTTCGATGCAGTTTTACAACTTAGATATTAATTTTTGAGATTGAGGTTGACCATGAGGTATCGCGCTTTAATTGTTGCATTCTTGGCTTTGTGCCTGGGACTAATAACCGCTTGTAGTGATGCTCCTACTACCAGTAGTGGTAGAGATGTACTCACTTACGATCAAATTCGCGGCACTGGCTTGGCGAACAAATGCCCCCAACTAGCAGAAACAAGCCGTGGTTCCCTTCCCATTGATTCTAGCCAGTCTTATACCATCAAAGAACTTTGCTTGGAACCAACTAGCTTCTTCATTAAAGAAGAACCTGCTAATAAACGGCAAGAAGCAGAATTTGTTGCTGGCAAATTGTTGACCAGATACACTTCCACCATTGACCAGGTGCAAGGTAATCTGAAAGTCAACGCAGATAATAGCCTGACTTTTACGGAAACTGATGGTCTTGACTTCCAAGCTATCACTGTGCAACTTCCTGGTGGTGAACGAGTACCTTTCCTCTTCACCATCAAAAATTTGGTTGCTCAAAGCCAACCCAGCTTGACTAGTATTAACACCTCTACGGACTTTGAAGGCAGCTTTAAAGTTCCTTCCTATCGTGGTGCTGCCTTCCTAGATCCCAAAGGTCGTGGTGTCGTCAGTGGCTACGATAATGCTGTGGCTCTTCCCGCCCAAGCAGATGATGAAGAACTTACCCGCACTAACGTCAAGCGTGCTGAAAATCTTAATGGCAAGATTTCTCTGCAAATCGCCAAAATAGACAGTTCTAGCGGTGAAATTGCTGGCACTTTCGAGAGCGAACAGCCATCTGATACAGATTTAGGTGCTGGCGAACCAAAAGAAGTCAAGATTCGTGGTCTATTTTATGGACGGGTTGAATCGACTCGTGGCTAAATCCTCGAAAGTAAGGCAACTGACTGGCACTCAAAACGACAATTCTGTAAGTATCAGACTTGATCGCAAAAGTTAACCTATCCACCCTCTTTTTTAAAGAGGGTGGATAAATTTTTTACAAAAATGAGAAAAAGTTAAATCTGAGGGCAAAATAGCCCTGACAATTGGGAAAATTATTATCCCTCAGTCTTATGGGTGACTTGATTCATCCCTTTAACCTTTTCCCTTTCATTAAAACACTATAGACTTAAGTACAAAAAAGGGTGAGACGCCCTTTTTTTATTGACTTGCGTAAATATACATAAGATTTTTCTAAATTATTAGTAATTTGTGGACTTTGGATAATTTTTATTGGGATGAACACGTAATTTTACTGTAAATCTAACTTTTGCTTGTCAAACAAAAGCTCGACTACTTTTGTTTCTTTTCTCTAAATTAACTTCATCATTAATTAATTCAAGTTAAGTACAATCTCGGTTTTATATTTAGTGATTAATTTTATATTTTATTTCTATGTGGTTCTAAAAAAGCTACAGGTCATACCAAAGATAAATAACCAACTAAATAACGATTTCGCCCATTTAAATTCTGCTCGATTGTCAAGTAACCTATGGAATTTTAATAGAAAGTCTTTATTATCTCCCATAGTATTTGCTAGGAAATATAGCGCCATATTTCATTTGATATCGTGCGATCGCAGCTGAATTTAAAAAGCGAATAATTGATTCTTTATTTGCTCAATAAACCCGGTGCTATGCCTACCACAGTCACCACTGAACTAAAGCACGAAATTTGGCAGTTGTTGCGAGAATATCAGCAATCTCCGTCAGAAAATACCCGCAATCAACTGGTAAAACTCAATTTTGGACTTGTGAGAAAAGAAGCTCACTATTGGACAAATCAATGTCATGAAACCTACGATGATTTGCTCCAAGTTGGATGTTTGGGTTTAATCAGAGCTATTGAAAGATTTGAAATTTCCAAGGGACATGCCTTCAGTTCCTACGCTCTTCCCTATATTCGGGGTGAAATTCAACACTATCTCCGAGATAAAGGTGTCACCGTGCGAATTCCTCGGAAATGGTTAGCGCTCCAACAGCAAGCAATAGGAGTATCACGTTCTTGGCGTGAAAAACACAATCGTCAACCAACCGACTCGGAATTAGCAGCAGCACTGGAAATTTCTCCAAACGAATGGCAAGAAATTAAATTAGCATGGGTCAATCGCGCTCCCTTGAGTCTTGATGTGCCAATCCAAGATGGAGAAGAAGGTTCTACTTGCTTGGGAGAATTGGTTCCAGATCCTCACTATCGCAGCTTTCAACTGGCACAAGAAGATCAACTTCGCTTACAACAAGCGTTGGTTCAGCTAGAAAAACGCACCCGCGACGTGTTGGAATGTGTGTTTTTGCAAGATTTGACCCAAAAACAAGTTGCAGAACATCTGGGCATCAGTGTAGTAACAGTTTCCCGTCGAGTCAAGAAAGGACTGGATTTGATGAAAGAGCTTATGGGTGTGGCAGAAGATTGACTGCAAACAAACAACAAACCGCAGTTATACTGTGGATGCAGTGCTAAAAATAACCCTTGAAATGTAAAAAATTAGGTTATAAAGGGAAGATACTTTGCCTTTGATCCAAATTTTAGGCATGTTGATTTCCACTTTTCAATTTTCCAATGGCTTTTGAGAAAGGCTCATGGGCATAACTTCAAAAATTACAATTGCAGCTATTCTAACTTTGGCGATCGCCGGATGTGCTTCTGAAGATACACCACAAGCCATCAATCCTGTGCCAGTTCCCAAAATAGCAAAAAAGTCGCCACCAGCGGCTCAATCCTTTAAGAATCCAGTGATACCAGCCAAACAGGTTTCACAAGTTAATCTTGCATCTGTTAACTTGATTCAATCCACGAATGCTACAGAGCGAACACGGGAACTTGTGGTATCAAAAGCTCGAAGCGATCCTTTTGCACAACTTTTCGGGCAGACTCTTCCCGGAATGGCTAAAACATCTGGAAGACCAGTTCCCGTGGTTCCTAAGCTACCGACTGCATCACTAGCAGTACGAAAACTTCCAACACGCAGCATCGCTTTAAATCCAAAGAAAAATAACGTTTCTTCCCTACCAAAAAAAGTCAATCCTACTTTGACTTCAGTGTTGCCTAAAGTTTTGCCTCAAGTTGTCCCCAACCCCACTTTAGTCTCTGTATTGCCACCGCCAGCACAGCCTGAGTTAGCAAGGGCAGTGGTTGTGACTGGTGTAGTTCTAATTAGTAAAGAACCACAGGCAATTATCAAAGTACCCGATGAGCCGACAAGTCGGTATGTACAGGCGGGACAACGATTAGCAAATGGCGTACTAATTAAACGTATTGAAATGAATCAGGGCTACAACCCCATCGTGATTTTGGAACAATATGGTATTGAAGTTGCCAAAATGGTAGGGGAAGGGACTGTCAAATCAACGTCGTCAGCTGCATCTGTTATAAGCAATGCTATTTCAGTGACAACGCCCCTCCAAAATACCTTTAATGTGGGAGCTTCATAAAGATGGAGACTAAGGAAAAAGTTGAATTCGCTGGTTTGCCTTTAGCTGTTTATAGAGAAATAGCAGCTCATTTACGTCAAATCGAAGGGGTGGAAGTGGACTTAATTCCCCAGTCATCCCAACAGTTTGATTACAATCAAAGTCAAATTGCTGGCTTGAGTCTCTCGTGGACACCAAACTCTAGCTTAGAAAATCGGCAACGAGTTAACCAGATTTTGGCTTACTATCAAAATCGCTATATGAATCCTATTTGATTTTTTGATTTGTGAGAATTGCAGCCCGCAGAACCCCGACTTATTAAAGAAGTTGGGGTTCTTGTTGTTCATGAATCATTCTACAGAGCAGCGATCGCAGTAAGGGATCTGCGGGTTAATAGTGTCCCAGCCAGGAGGGTTTCGACACTTCGACTGCGCTCAGTGCATCGCTGCGCTCAACCCTCAGATGTTGAGAGTTGAGCGCAGTCGAAACTCGGTTTATTGGTACTTTATTTTCACGCAAGTCCCTAAGCATTATTTAACATAGGCTCATAAAGAATACTGTCTAACGACCTCACAACAGGCAGCAAGGTGAGGATTTCAAAAAGCAACGTTATGATAATTAATGCATTAATCGAGCTTGGATCTAATAATAAATAAGTTGGCACAAATAAACCTCCAGAGTACGGAGACGATTAATTCCCTCTGTACAGCAGTCAAAAACCATTGCTCTTGACTGTATATTTAGGTGCTGCGTCCAAGCAAAATCAGCCGTTGTACAAATTTCCATAAGGATAATTCAAGTGACTAGGACTAATTCAGACTTTCTTTCTTCCAGCGATCCGGCGATCGCAGGGTTAATCAACGACGAACTACAGCGTCAACGAGATCACTTGGAGTTGATTGCTAGTGAAAACTTTACGTCTGCTGCTGTACTGGCGGCTCAAGGTTCGGTATTGACAAATAAATATGCTGAGGGCTTACCTGGCAAACGCTACTATGGCGGGTGTGAGTTTATCGACAAAATAGAGCAACTAGCGATCAATCGCGCTAAACAGATATTTGGGGCTGCTCATGCAAATGTGCAACCCCATTCTGGCGCACAAGCGAATTTTGCTGTGTTCCTGTCACTGTTGGAACCAGGGGACAAAATTATGGGGATGGATTTGTCTCATGGGGGACATCTTACCCACGGTTCCCCTGTCAATTTTTCAGGTAAGTGGTTCCAAGTTAGTCACTACGGTGTCAGTCAACAAACAGAACAACTTGACTACGATCAAATTCGCGAGCTGGCGCTGAGGGAGTGTCCTAAGCTCTTGATTTGTGGTTATTCGGCTTATCCACGTGTAATTGACTTTGAAAAATTCCGTAGTATTGCTGATGAAATCGGCGCTTACTTACTTGCCGATATTGCTCACATTGCTGGTTTAGTTGCCACTGGTCTTCATCCCGACCCGATTCCTCACTGTCACGTAGTCACAACAACTACCCATAAGACTCTACGCGGTCCTAGAGGTGGTTTGATCTTGACTAGCGACGCAGAACTAGGTAAAAAGCTAGATAAATCTGTTTTTCCTGGCAGCCAAGGCGGGCCATTGGAACACGTTATTGCTGGTAAGGCAGTAGCTTTTGGAGAAGCCCTCAAGCCTGAGTTTAAAACTTATTCTGCCCAAGTAATTGAAAATGCTCGTGCTTTAGCCGAACAACTGCAAAATCGTGGTTTAAAGTTAGTATCTAACGGCACTGACAATCATTTAATCTTGGTAGATTTACGCTCTGTAAGCCTAACTGGGAAGCAGGCAGATCAGTTAGTCAGTACTGTGAATATTACTGCTAACAAGAATACTATTCCCTTTGATCCGCAGTCACCATTTGTTACCAGCGGTCTGAGGTTAGGTTCGCCAGCAATGACCACACGGGGCTTAGGAGTAGCAGAATTTACCGAGATTGCCAATATTATTAGCGATCGCTTACTTTCTCCAGATTCCGACGTAGTAACCCAAGATTGTCGGCAACGGGTAGCAGCATTGTGCGATCGCTTCCCCTTATATCCTCACCTGGAAATTCCTGTACCAGCATTAGCCTGACATGATAGTTAGGAGTTAAGAATTAGGAGTGATGAGTTTTAAATATTGAACTCCTAACTCCTAACTTCTAACTCCTAACTTCTAACTCCTAACTCCTAACTATTCCTTCTAATGAGTGCAGAAATTATTTGTGTTGGTACTGAACTATTGCTAGGAGATATCCTCAATGGCAATGCTCAATTTTTGGCGCAACAATTAGCGCAACTAGGTATTCCCCACTACTATCAAACAGTGGTTGGAGATAATCCAGAACGGTTGAAGCAAGTTATAGAAATTGCTATTTCCAGAGCGCAAATTCTCATTTTCACTGGTGGACTCGGCCCAACACCAGACGATCTCACCTGCGAAACCATCGCCGATTTTTTTAAAGTTCCGTTGGTAGAACGTTCTGACATCATCGAAGACATAACCCAGAAATTCGCCCAACGTGGTCGGATTATGTCACCAAGTAACCGCAAGCAGGCTTTGATTCCCCAAGGTGCAGAAATTCTACCCAACCCCACTGGAACAGCACCCGGCATCATTTGGCAACCTCGTACTGAAATCACAATTTTTACCTTTCCCGGTGTTCCAAGTGAAATGCACGCGATGTGGGAAGAAACAGCTGTGCCATTTCTCAAAAGTCAAGGTTGGGGTAAAGAAATTATTTACAGCCGGAGTTTAAAGTTTTGGGGTATTGGTGAATCTGCTTTAGCGGAAAAGGTTGCTTCCTATTTAAAGTTGCCAAATCCCACAGTCGCCCCTTATGCAGGTAAGGGGGAAGTAAGATTACGAGTTTCTGCAAAAGCAAATTCAGAAGCAGCCGCAGAAGCCCTAATTGCGCCCATTGAAAAACAACTTAAAGAAATTGCCGGACTGGATTTTTATGGCGTTAATAATGATACTCTCGCTTCCGTAGTCGGTCAGTTGTTGCGGGCATCAAAAGAAACGCTTTCAGTAGCAGAATCTTGCACGGGTGGCGGTTTAGGGCAAATGTTGACCGAGATTTCTGGGAGTTCTGATTACTTTTGGGGTGGAGTAATTTCTTATGACAATTCGGTGAAGGTTAGGCTGTTGGGGGTTAACCAGGAAGATTTAGATAAATTTGGGGCAGTAAGTGCTACTGTTGCAGAGCAAATGGCTATTGGAGTCAAAACCCGCCTTGCAACAACTTGGGGACTGAGTATTACTGGAATTGCTGGCCCAAGTGGAGGGACAGATACGAAGCCAGTGGGTTTAGTTTACATTGGTTTAGCCGGGCCAAAGGATGAAGTGATAAGTTTTGAGTATCAGTTTGGAACTGTGCGAGGTCGAACTTTAATTCGTCATGTGAGTGCGAATGCAGCGTTGGATAATCTGCGCCGGAAGTTGTTGAGCAGGTAGCAGGTATATTATGTTATCGAACAGAATTCAGGAGCCAGGTGGTCGCCGAGCGCAGTCGAGGTGAGTCAGAATTCAGCATTGGCTTTGTAGTAGGTGTACCACTCATCAGATGTTGAACTGAAGAGAAAATCAGAACGCAAACGCCCCAATCGTAAAAAGTCAGTTGCGATGGCGTAACCGCCCGCTGGAAGCGATCGCAAGTTGATTAACTGAAGGGCGATCGCTAACTTTTTTCTGGGTTCTATCGCTCATTTCCAAAGTCTGTAAACTGTAAACTGTTTAATTTCACCTTTGACGATCAGAGAGAGAATAATCTTTACTCAAAATTCAATCTATCAAAATAGTGAATTCGTTTCATAACTATTGATGCCAGAACTTCTATCTAGGGATCGATATGGCTAATAAGCTAAATGAAGTAGAAATAGTATACTAAATCACATGAGATTGTATTGTATGAAATCCAATTATGTTGCAAAACAGCTTTCCACCGTAAAACGCTGGATGGCTACAGCGCTGTTTTGTATGTTAGCAATCGCTTTCGTTTGGCAAGGTGCATTTTTCTCTAACACCTCAGCAATGGCCGATCCTGCTGCAACCTTGATTGCAGATGCGGGCGATCGCGCTCAAGAAAAAGCTAGTAGAGATGCTGGACGAACCAAAAATTTCATTGATGATGCCGCAGATAAAGTTAAGCAAGCTGCCAAGAGCAATGCCAAGAAAGTTGACCAATCAACAGACAATGGTAGCTTTATTGAGCGCAAAGCCAAGAAAGATGCCGCTACAATTCAGAGAAGAGCAAATGAAGATGCATCTCGGACTAAAGAAGCAGTAGACAACACCAAGAATGTTGTTGAACGTACTGTTGATAACATCAAAGATGCTTTTGGTAAATAGAGATATAGATATAGCAATCCTATTGGATTTGTAAAAATCGAAAGCTTTAAATTTCCGACTTCTTAAAGAAGTCGGAAATATTGTTGTTTACGAATAATTTTGAAAAGTCTCAGGCTATGTCAATATTATTACAGCAATTTACAGGTAGTTAACCATTATGGTAGGGTAACACAGCTAGCTCTGCTTCACTACAGACAATTATAGTTAAAATCTACTAATTACCCAGACATGATATTTATATAAACTAATAGAGTAGCTTTAGATACATATTTTCATAGCTATAGGAACTTGCGATCGCTGATAAAATTAGCTATTTTCACCGTACAAGAGAAGAAACTATTGTTAAATATTTACCAGCGATTATGCTAAATATATAGTTATAAATTATTTGACTTTCTTTTGTACTAACTGAAGATGGCAAAATTGAGTAATCTGCTTAGGGAAATACCGCAAACTACTCCTAGAAAAATTGTTTTTCTATACGGACAAAAAACAATTTTTAAGTAGCATTACTTATTGCCAAATGTGTTATAACATTAACTGATTGCAATTTAATTTGACGAATTGTTAATGGTTAACAAATTTTTCCCCATTATCAATTAAGAAGTTATACTTTCCACTACAACTTAGTAACAATGTAAGAGTTTGATTCTGTGGACAACCCGACCGTGGGAAAATCAAAATACCGAGACTCGAAGTTAGAGAGGAAAACCTTATAATATGCATCTGAGCGAAATCACCCATCCTAATCAGTTGCACGGTTTATCTGTTCGCCAACTGCAACAGATTGCCCGTCAGATTCGAGATAAGCATCTTCAAACAGTAGCAGTTAATGGTGGACACTTAGGGCCAGGGTTGGGTGTTGTCGAATTAACACTAGGACTTTACCAAACACTGGACTTAGATCGGGATAAAGTGATTTGGGATGTAGGACACCAGGCTTATCCCCACAAACTGCTTACAGGACGTTACGATCGCTTCCACACCCTCAGACAAAAGGACGGAGTTGCGGGCTATCTGAAACGGGGTGAAAACAAGTTTGATCACTTTGGGGCTGGACACGCTTCTACAAGTATTTCAGCAGCATTGGGCATGGCTTTAGCGCGAGACTTGAAAGGGGAAAAATTTAAAGCTGTCGCTGTGATTGGGGATGGCGCACTGACTGGGGGTATGGCTTTAGAAGCCATCAACCATGCCGGACATATGCCGAAAACTAACCTGTTGGTTGTTCTCAACGACAACGACATGTCCATATCTCGCAACGTCGGCGCGATTCCTCGCTATCTCAACAAAATGCGCCTCAGCCAACCGGTGCAATTTATTAAAGATAATCTTGAGGAACAGTTGAAGCAAATTCCCTTCGTGGGTGAATCCCTGTCACCCGAACTCGGACGCATCAAAGAAGGTATGAAGCGCTTGGCTGTTCCGAAGGTAGGTGCAGTTTTTGAAGAACTCGGCTTTACCTACATTGGGCCAGTGGATGGGCATAATCTCGAAGAATTAATTGCCACTTTCCAACAAGCACATCAGATAATAGGCCCAGTCTTGGTACACGTGGCAACAGTGAAAGGCAAAGGTTATGAAATTGCCGAACTAGATCAAGTTGGCTACCACGCCCAAAGCCCCTTCAACGTCGCAACTGGCAAAGCCATTCCTTCTAATAAACCCAAACCCCCAGCTTATGCCAAAGTCTTTTCTCACACTCTGGTAAAACTTGCCGAACAAAACCCCAAAATCGTTGGCATTACTGCGGCTATGGCAACGGGGACAGGTTTAGATAAACTTCAAGCAAAACTGCCGAATCAATATATAGATGTCGGTATTGCGGAACAACACGCGATTACTCTAGCAGCAGGACTTGCAACAGAAGGGATGCGACCTGTAGCTGTTATTTATTCTACCTTTTTGCAACGCGCCTACGACCAAATAGTTCACGATGTCTGCATCCAAAACCTGCCAGTATTTTTCTGCTTGGATCGGGCAGGAATTGTCGGTGCTGATGGCCCCACTCACCAAGGTATGTATGACATTGCCTATCTGCGTTGTATTCCCAACATAGCAATAATGGCACCCAAAGACGAAGCAGAAATGCAAAGCATGATAGTAACTGGTGTTAACCATACCAGTGGCCCGATCGCAATGCGCTATCCTCGTGGCAATGGCTACGGTGTTCCCTTGATGGAAGAAGGTTGGGAACCTTTAGAAATCGGCAAAGGCGAGATTCTGCGTACAGGCGATGACGTGTTAATTGTTGCTTATGGCACAATGGTCTATCCAGGAATGCAAGCTGCGGAAATTCTCAGCGAACATGGCATTGAAGCAACTGTAATTAATGCTCGTTTCGTTAAACCGTTGGATACCGAGTTGATTTTGCCTTTAGCGAAGAAAATCGGCCGTGTTGTCACCTTAGAAGAAGGCTGTGTAATGGGTGGCTTTGGTAGTGCGATCGCCGAGGCTTTACTAGATGCAGATATTCTCGTTCCTGTCAAGCGATTTGGTGTCCCAGATGTGTTGGTAGATCATGCTGAACCCAATGAATCTAAGACAGAACTAGGTTTAACTAGTCATCAAATAGCAGAGAGAGTATTGCAAGCTTTCTTTAAACAGCAAGTATCTGCTGTGGTTTAGTCTACTTATCAACAGTATTATCTAAAAATAACCCCTATAACAGGGGTTATTTTTATGAGAATATTAGCGATCGCTATTTCTATTCACTCTTCACCAATTGCAATAATTTGATAATTACATCGTTTCCTGTGTCTGGGGATTGAACATCAAATCTTTCCCCGCCTTGTTTTGTTCTAGACGCAAACAATAGCTGATTTTACGTAGGGGCAATTGATGAATTGCCCCTATCTGGCTGGAAAAAATTTTTACTTATATAACAGATGTACGAAATATTTATAGAGTTTTAAATAATGCCCCGCATTTTGGACAATATTGATTTATCATTGCTACCGATTTTACGAAAAACCCTGAAAGTCTCCTATCGGGCAGATTTTTGCGTTGGCTACTTCAACCTCAGAGGTTGGCGAAGAATTGATGATTTAATTGAACAGTATGTTGGCAGTGAAAATGCTTGTTGTCGTTTGCTAATTGGGATGCAAAGCTTGCCTAGTGATGAAGTTTATGCGGCATTTTCCCTGAGTAGTGGTGATGGAAGGATTGATAACAGTAGCATCGTGCGGTTTAAAAAACGCATGGCGGCGGAATTTCGTCAGCAGTTGACTATCGGTGCGCCGACTAATCAGGATGAAGCGGGGTTGCGGCGGTTAAGTCATCAGCTAAAAAGTCAGAAACTAGTTATTAAATTGTTTCTCCGTCATTCTCTTCACGCCAAGTTATATCTTGTACATCGTCATGACCCTAACACTCCAACTGTGGGATTCTTGGGTAGTAGTAATCTAACCCTTCCCGGACTGGCGAAACAAGGGGAGTTAAATGTTGATATTTTAGACCACGATGCGTGTAATAAACTGCAAAAGTGGTTTAGCGATCGCTGGCAAGATTACGGTTGTGTAGATATTTCCCAAGAATTAGCGGAAATTATCGATCAGAGTTGGGCTAGGCAAGAGCTAGTTTCACCTTACTACATCTACCTCAAGATAGCTTACCACTTATCCCATGAAGCGATCGCCGGACTTTCAGAATTCCGCATCCCCCGCGAATTTAACAACTTATTTGATTTCCAAAAAGCCGCCGTACAGCTAGCAGCCCGTCATGTAACTAGGCGTGGCGGCGTATTAGTGGGTGATGTGGTTGGTTTGGGCAAAACTTTAGTTGGAACCGCCCTGGCCAAGATTTTACAAGAAGATTGTTTTTTAGAAACACTGATTATTTGCCCAAAAAACTTGGTGTCAATGTGGCAAGAATATGTAAATAACTATCGGTTACTTGCCGAAGTTATGCCAATTAGTCAAGTACAAAATAAGTTACCAAAACTCCGCCGTTACCGCGTTGTGTTAATTGATGAAAGTCATAATTTACGGAACCGCGAAGGCAAACGTTATCGAGCAATTACAGAATATATTGCTACTAACGAAAGTAAATGTATTTTATTATCTGCTACTCCATATAATAAAAGTTATCTTGACCTTTCCGCGCAACTCCGGCTATTTGTGCTAGAAGACCAAGATTTAGGATTAAGACCAGAAGCTTTAATTAATGAACTGGGTGGCAGTTCGATAGGAGAATTAGAGTTTATTAGAAAGCATCAATGTTCTGTGCGTTCTTTAGCTGCCTTTGAAAAAAGTGAACACCCTGATGACTGGCGAGAATTGATGAAGCGTCACATGGTGCGACGCACTCGCTCTTTTATTAAAGATAATTATGCCCACACAGATGAAACCGGACGGAAATATTTAGAATTTGCTGATGGGACACGTTCTTATTTTCCCCAGCGTCTACCTCGGAGTCTCAAGTTTCCTCTAGAAGGTTCTGACACAGACTTTTATTCTCGGCTTTACTCGGAGTTAGTCGTAGAAGTAATTAATCAACTTAAGTTACCTCGTTATGGGCTAGAGAATTACGTTATTGCTAAACACAAACAGCCGCCTACAGACGCAGAACAACGCTTTCTTAATAGCTTATTTCGTGGCGGTAGGAGGTCAATCTAAAGACCCAACAGTAATGACGGGAAGATTTAGCCCTGTGAGTAATGGAAAACGTGAACAAATTTCATCATCAGATGAGTTGCGGATTTTAATCGCCACCGATGTTTTGAGTGAAGGTCATAATTTACAAGACTGTGCAATTATTGTTAATTGGGATTTACCTTGGGCGATTATTCGCTTAATTCAACGCGCCGGAAGAGTAGACCGCATTGGCCAAAATGCTGATAAAATTCTCTGTTATTCTTTTTTACCAGCCGAGGGAGTAGAACGGATTATTAATTTGCGGGGACGACTCCGCAAACGACTGCAAGAAAATGCGGAAGTGGTAGGAACCGATGAAGCTTTTTTTGAAGATGATGATGCACGAGTAATTCTCGACCTCTACAACGAGAAATCTGGAGTTTTAGATGGCGAAGAGGATACAGAAGTTGATTTGACTTCAGAAGCATTTCAAATTTGGAAAAAAGCCACAGATGGTAATCCCGGCTTGAAAAAAACCATTGAAGAAATGGAAAATGTGGTTTATTCTACCCGCGCCCATACTCCGCAACCTGTGCAACCAGAGGGAGTATTGCTTTATATGAAAACCACCGAGGGTAATGATTCTTTGATTTATGTTGACCGCGATGGAAATAGTGTTACTCAATCACAATTAGCAGTTCTTCGGGTGGCGGCGTGTGAAGAATCTACTCCAGCGATACCCAGAGATAAACAGCATCATGAGTTAGTAAATAAGGGTGCTGAATTGATTGCTGAAGAAGAGAAAAATGCCGGGGGTCAATTAGGACGACCATCAGGTGCAAGATTCCGCACTTATGAACGGCTGAAGGGTTATGTTCAAGAAATGAAAGGAACACTTTTTGTTAGCGAAGAACTTTTAAAAGCAATTGATGAGATTTACCGTTATCCTTTGCGACAGTCGGCTATTGATACTCTGAATCGTCAACTGAGAAGTGGTATTAATAATCAACAATTGGCTGAGTTAGTAGTGGCGTTACGAATGGATGACCGTTTGTGTATTGTCACAGAAGAACTAGAAAAACGAGAACCTCAAATTATTTGTTCTTTGGGATTATTTTCTAATTCGTAATTCGTAATGACGCTCGATGACTCGCTAACGCTGCGCTAACGTAATTCGTAATTAAGGCAGAAGACGCGATTTATCGCGTCTTTATTTATTATCCGCAACACACCCTATAAACGGTTTAAAGATATAATTAAATTATTTTAGGAGTAATTTTTATGGTTATATTATCATCTAATCTTTCTTTAACAGAGTTTCTGCAATTACCAGAAACTCAACCAGCTAGTGAATATATTGATGCAAAAATCTATCAAAAACCAATGCCGCAGGGAAAACATAGCAGAATCCAAACTCGTTTATCAACTGAGATTAATCGGGTAAGCGAACCTGAGCAAAAAGCTTTAGCATTAACTGAATTACGCTGCACATTTGGAGGACGTTCTTTAGTTCCAGATATTGCTGTATTTGAGTGGTCACGGCTTGTTGTTGATGAAGATGGGGAAATTGCCAATAAATTTGAAACTTATCCAGATTGGATAATTGAAATTCTCTCACCTGACCAATTTCCTAACCGTGTGATTGATAAAATTATTTTTTGTATTAATCATGGGACAAAATTAGGTTGGTTTATTGACTCTAATGATAAATCGGTGATGGTATTTCAACCTAATAAATTGCCAGAAGTAAAATATAATAACGATAAATTGACTGTTATTGATGAATTAGCAGATTGGCAAATTACGCCAGCAGATATATTTAGTTGGTTAAAGGTTAAATAGTAAATCAATATATAAATGCTAGGGTACGTTAGCTTTTGGCGTAACGCACCCGACTGGATTTTAAAAATTAAACTGTTTGATTTGCTTCCAACCAGTTAAGTAAATCCTGAATGGCTGTAAAATCCAATAAAGCTTCGCCAAGTGCTTCTAATTGCTCTAAAGAAAGAGTTTGAATGCGCCCCCGAACCTCTTGTGGTAACTCTCCTACCCGTTTTTGTAGTAGCCGTAACACAAGTGTTTGTCCTTGTTCTTTTTTTCCGCGCTCGTAACCGATGCGCTCGCCTGTGGTAATGTAACTCATAGTTCGCTCCTGCTCAAATTGCTTAAACTCTTGCCAAAATTCTGCTTCCAAGGCTTTTGGTAAAATCATAACCCAATCAATAAATCGATAAAGGTTTCGAATATCTTTTTCTTGCAATCCTAATTCATACAATCGGCGAATCAAGCTAAATTTCCAAACTTTACGTTCTCCTAGCTTTTTACTTGTTTGCTGCGTCTTCAAATGCGCCATTACTACAGTTGCAAATGGGTTGTCGCTGGCTTCTAATTCTGCCCAACGATTTTGATAATCCAGCAGCTTGACAGTTCCAAATTCAAAGTTAAGCCTGGTATTGGGATAATTATAACTATATTGATTGGGTCGTCATTTCGGGTCTGTATCACACAAAATTGCCAAACTCATGGCAGGTTTCCCAAATCTGTCAAAAATCCGCAGGTTATAGGAAAACATTCTTTCTGCAAAGGTGTCTTCTGATTTCGCCTGGATTTCTACATGGATTAATAGCCAAACTTCTTGTCCTTGAATTTGCCAGACTTTAACTAATTTATCTGCATATCTCCTACCAAGTTCGGCTTCGCGGGCTATTTGTTGAAATTCCTTATCGAGAAATTCGTGGGGACGTTCCCAATTAATTATTTTTGCTGTTTGGGGAAAGAAAAATTGCATTGCTTGGGGAAAGTAAGCTTCTAAAATTTCTTTCCACGGGCTATCATTATCTGCTCTTTCCACATCAGTTGATTGCTAGATAGTGTAGCAATCTTAAATCATTTGTGAACTCCAAAGTCAACCTCTATGGACTTTGCTTGTGTAGCTGCGAATTACTTTTACTCCTCAACTTACGCTTATACCCAATGGCAAGAGACGCGATGAATCGCCGTCTCTACAATAATTAACCCTTTGTAGAGACGGCGATTTATCGTGTCTTTGTTATATTGCGGAAAACACTGAAATTAGAAAGCAAACTGGGGTTTGAGAAAGTAAAAGCTTATTTTGCTTGCGGAAAACACCAAAATGAGAAAGCAAACCTGAGTTTGAATAAGTAAAAGCAGCTCTTGCTTGCGGAAAACACTGAAATGAGAAAGCAAACTGGGGTTTGAATAAGTAAAAGCTTCTTTTGAGAAAGCATTTCAGTGTTTTGAGAAAGTAAACAGGCATTTTTATAAAGCAATTAGGCGTTTTGATAAAGTAATCAGCAAATCTACCTGACAATTAAAAATCACGTCTGGATAAATAAAGCCGACATTCAAATAAATTGATAATTTTTCCGTATTATTTCTCAGCCTAATTAAATGTAAAGGATTTATAAAGTATAAAAAGCATGGGTAAAAATTTAACTCGTCTAAAGAGGGTTTCTTAAAGTCCGCCAACGCGGACTTTATTTTTAGAGCCACAGATTTATTTTCTGAGTGGCAAATTTACCATGCTGTTTTTTTTATTTTCTAAACGGATATTAACGAACTTCTTATCAAGCTGGATACAAATGTTTGTCGTCTACTAATGGATGATATTCTTCCTAATTTATCAATTCTTGACCCAGCTTGCGGTTCTGGTGCTTTTCTCGTGGCGGCGATGAAGACGCTCATCCAAGTTTATAGTGCGGTGTTCGGAACAATTAAATTGATGGATGATGGCATTCTCAAAAATAAGCTTGAAGAGATAGAAAATTCCCATCCATCACGACCTTATTTTATCAAAAAGCGGATTGTTTCTGATAACCTCTATGGTATAGATATCATGGAGGAAGCAACAGAAATTGCTAAACTGCGTCTTTTCTTAGCGTTGGTTTCTTCTGCTAATGATGTGGAAGAGTTAGAGCCTTTGCCTAATATTGATTTTAATATTATGGCGGGTAATTTGCTGATTGGTTTAATTAAAGTTGATGATACTGCTGTTGATGCAGTGGGAAATTCACTACAAGGAAATCTATTACAGTTTTTAGCCGCAGATAATTATAAGAAGATTTTAGAAGAAAAGAATAAATCTGTTGAGTTGTACAAAGAACACGCTTTCTCACCTAAACAATTACCCGATACAGATACACCTAAAGATACTCGATTGATACACATCCGCAGAAATATTGAACAACTCAAAAAAAAATCGCAAGAAAAGTTAAATCTTTTGCTGTTGGATGAGTTTAGTAAGCGTTTGGGTATCAAGTATGAGGAAGTTCAGTTAACTGGAAAATCACAGAAGCGGGTTTTGAAGGTTGAGGATATTGCAGCTTTGAAGCCGTTTCACTGGGGTTATCATTTTAATGAGGTTTTAGAACGCGGTGGCTTTGATGCGATTATTACTAATCCGCCGTGGGAAATATTTAAGCCACAGGCGAAAGAGTTCTTTGCACAGCATAATGAACTTGTGACAAAGAACAAGATGGATATTAAGGATTTTGAGAAAGAACAAAATAAACTATTACAAAATCCAATAATTGCAAGTGCTTGGTTAGAATATCAAAGTCAATATCCTTATGTCAGTGCTTATTATCGTTCATCTGAACAGTATAAAAATCAGATTTCTGTAGTGAATGGTAAAAAAGCAGGTACGGATATTAATCTCTATAAGCTGTTTACAGAACAATGTTTTAATCTTTTGCGTTTAGGCGGTGAGTGTGGAATTGTAATTCCTAGTGGTATCTACACTGATTTGGGGACTAAGCAATTGCGGGAGATGTTGTTTAGTCAAACTAAAGTGACTGGTTTATTCTGTCTTGAAAATCGTAAAGAAATTTTTGAAGGTGTTCATCGCAGTTTTAAAATAGTTGTTCTTACTTTTGTTAAAGGTAGTACAACAACTGAGTTTGCATCTGCATTTATGCGCCATGAATTGCAAGAACATTCGCTATCTGTAATGGAGTTTAAAAATGCATTAGATATCCGCATTTCTCAGAAAATGCTTAAGTTCCCTTTGTTGGGTAAAAAAATAGATGATAAGTGGAATTTACGTTTAACCCGTGAGTTTGATATGACAAATGATAGTCATCTCTATTTTAAAGAACAAAAAACAGAGATGCTACCACTCTATGAAGGTAAAGTATTTCACCAATTCATTCATAAATGGAGTGAACCTAAGTATTGGCTTAATGAAACTGAAGCAGCTAAACAGTTATTATCACCACGTCAAAAATACATAGATAAAATTAGTAAAGAATTTTCTATTAAAGTATCTGATGGTGTACAAATATTTCTTGATTATCAATCTTATAGGCTAGCTTTTCGTGACGTAACTGCTAGCACTAATGAGCGTTCTATGATTATGACTATATTGCCAAAAAATGTTTTTTGCCCGCATACAGTTTCTCTAGAGCAAGTTTATGATGTTCGTGTCGAAAACGGAAAAATTAACCCTAATTACCAATTAATCAGCAATGCTGAAAAACTTTATATTTGTACAATAATGAATTCGTTTATTATAGATGCATATTTAAGACGAAGTATTACTAATCATCTTTCATTTTTTTTCGTATATGCAACACCCGTTCCACGTTTAACAAAAAACGATCGCAGCTTCAACGATATTGTACAACGCGCCGCCAAACTCATCTGCACCACACCAGAATTTGACGAACTCGCGCAAGAAGTCGGTTTAGGTTCCCATCAACAAGACGTTACCGACGAAGCAGAACGCGCCAAATTACGCGCCGAACTCGATGGAATGGTAGCACACCTTTACGGTTTAACCGAAGATGAATTTAGCTACATCCTCACAACATTTCCCATTGTGAATGCAACAGTTAAAGAAGCAGCATTAGAGGCTTATCGTAATTTTGCCTCAATGTTTGCAGAATCACAAAGAGTTGCATTAACTCATTAAAGCAAAGATAGCTGGCAATACGCTTGGGTTTTTGAGACGCGATAAATCGCCGTCTCTACAAGGGTTTTGGTCTTATCCAAACTATGTTTGCTGATGATTTTATGTAACTGTGAATACAAATTGACTTGTGATTTGGTGAAAACTCGCAGATTAGATCGCAATAAATAATTTATGCTATAAAAAACTCAAGATACATATTATCTGTAAAATTCTAATATTTTTAACACTAAATTTATAATTTGGAATCATCCTTAGTACAGATTAATTAAAAATTGCAACTTCTTAATAATTTATTTAAAATTTACCGAGAGGTTTACTACTATTGTGTTTCGTTAAAATTGAATTGCTGCTATCAATACAATAATGTATTTAAATAAAGTGTAATAAATTACTATATAAATCCGGCAGCATTTACTTAGTCGTCATATTAGAACCGTGAAAATTCATCCTCTCTCCGAATTTAACCATAGCCGCGATCGCCGTGAACAGGGTTTGCAAAATTTGCTCGATCGCCTTGTTAGATCAATGCAGCGCGATGAGTTAGTGCGGCAAACGACCAATCAACTCAGAGAGTCGCTTCAGGTTGATCGGGTGGTGTTGTATTATTTTTACGGGCAGTGGCAAGGACAAGTGACTTTTGAATCTTTAAGTTCTAAAGAATTTTCAATACTTGGTTCCACTGGCCCAGATGATTGTTTTAACAGCGAGTATGCTGCTTTATACTTAGCAGGACGGGTAAAGGCGATCGCTGATATTGAATTAGAGCCAATCCAGCCTTGTCACCGAGATTTTCTCCGCAATATGCAGGTTCGCGCCAACTTGGTTGCACCAATTGTCATCCCTAGAAAATTATGGGGATTACTAGTAGCACATCACTGTCAAGGGCCTCATTATTGGTCGGCATCAGATATAGAAATGATGCAAGCAGGGGCACAAACTCTAGCAACGGATCGTAATATTTTGGAGAGTTAAGTCACTGTGTATTCAAATCGCATACAGTTAAGTAGCAGAAATCCTTGCCAACACTGATTTTTTTAGTTAAGGAGAAAGAACTGTGAAATTTGCTTACACGGTTATTTGGGTAGACGATGTAGTTAAAACCGTTGAGTTTTACGAAAAAGCCTTTGGTCTGGTTCGTCGCACTCTCGTGGATAAGGGACAATCTATCTGGGCGGAAATCGAAACCGGAAACACCACACTAGCTTTCTCCTCTAGTAGCGAGGCACAGAAGTTATTTCCTGGTGGCTGCCATCCCAATGATGCTACACAACCACCAGCATTAATCCAAATATCATTTATTACTCCTGATGTTGGCAGTGCTTACATGAGAGCGATCGGGGCTGGTGCAAAAGCATTAGATGCTCCTAAAAGTCAACCTGGGGGACAAATGATTGCTCGTGTCCGCGATCCCAATGGCGTGCTGGTGTCGTTGGTGAGTGGCTAGTACTGCTTCTCTACAAGACGCTACACGAATGCTTAACGCTGTTTTATGACTCTCATGAGATAAAAATTAGAAACCTGTGTTGTAATTAGTTTTTATAAATCTAGGCGTAGTAACGCGTCTAGTCTAATTTGTGGGGTTAAGTAATCAACCATAGTTAAGTTTTGGTTATTTCACACTTATAAACCCAATATTTTAAACTTGCCGCGCTACTACAAATATTTTATTTTTTCAGAGTAATAAAAGAGTGTTAATTCGTAATGGGCTGCTATTGCGAATCATGCGTGTCAACTTAAACCAAAAATAGCGTACTGATTAGGTGTTGTTCACCCGCCAGGGAATATAATTAAGAGACTAATTGCTCAAGTCTACTGAAGTAGACTGAAAATTTTCGCGCTCTAAAGTCCTCTGAAGAGGACTTTAGCTATGAGACAGGGATTTACAATCCCTGGCAGACGTGAGGTTTCGCGTTAAGTGGAAACCAATGTATTGCGAACGCCGCGCTACGCTCTAAGCAAAGCTATGCCGCAGGGTTTACGTAATTGTAATTACCATTGCGTAAGGGTTTTACTAATTCGGGCTTCAAACAAGCAAAGCTATAATTACCATAGCCTCTAGCTATGTTCCATACTTCTATGACTCACCTTCTGACAGTGGAACTGAACGATCAGATTTTCGCCGCAATTCAGCGACAGGCTGAGGCAATTGGTGTTCCTCCTGAACGGCTAGCTGCAACGTTGCTAGAGCAACAGTTTGGGCAAGTTTTTAAATTGTTACTGTCTGAAGCACAAAAGGAGACAGCACGAGCCAGATTTGAACGCCATTTTGGGGCACTTAATCTCGAACACACCGTTGATTTGAACAATGAGAGCATTGATGCAGATTTGGTGAGAGAGTATGCCAGTAACCACGAGGAGGGTTGATGCTCTTCGATACCTCTGGGTTGCTTTGTTTGCACTATCAGACTGAGCCTTTGCATACTGAAGCTACTGCTGCCTATAAAAGATTACTACGAGCAGCAGGCTAAAACCACAATGAAAGATTTTATGGATTCCAATGCTTTGCTGTGTGCGGTGATCGCAAATCATATTACCACCAATCCTCAGCAACGAATTACTTTCGCCCAATTCATGGATTTGGCACTATACCACCCTGAATACGGCTACTATTCCAGCGATGCACTCAAAATTGGCTTTAAAGGTGGTGATTTTTTCACCTCTCCTAACCTCTGTGCTGACTTTGGTGAGTTACTAGCAGAACAATTTTTTCAGATGTGGGAGATTTTAGGAAAGCCTGTAACCTTTTCTCTGGTAGAAATGGGAGCAGGTCAAGGATTGCTAGCTTTGCATATCCTTAAATATCATCAACAGCACTCCCCAGATTTTTTTACCGCCCTAGAGTACATTATTGTTGAAAAGTCCCCAACTTTAAGACAAGAACAGCAGCAACGCTTGCAAGATTTACCTGTGCGTTGGTGTAATTTAGAGGAAATACCACCAAATGCGATCGCAGGTTGCTTTTTCTCTAACGAGTTAGTAGATGCTTTCCCCGTGCATCAATTCATCCTAGAAACGGGAGAACTCCGAGAAATTTATGTAACTACAGATAGTAATGAGAAAGAAATCTGCTCATCATTTGTGGAAGTCACAGGGGAACCTTCAACGCCCCAACTAGCTGAATATTTAGACTTAGTGGAAATGAACTTTACCCAAAGTGCATATCCAGATGGCTACCGTAGTGAAATTAATTTAGCTGCTCTAAACTGGTTGAGTATAGTAGCAGACCGCTTGCAGCGCGGCTATGTGTTAACAATTGATTATGGCTACCCCGCCAGCCGTTACTACAATCCCAGGCGATCGCAGGGAACGCTACAGTGCTATTATCAGCACCGTTTCCATGACAACCCTTATATCAATATTGGGCGACAAGATATCACTGCCCATGTTGACTTTACGGTTTTGGAACGCTGGGGCGAGAAGTGCAATTTAAAAAATGTTGGTTTTATCCAGCAGGGATTATTTTTGATGGCGTTGGGATTAGGCGATCGTATTGCAGCCCTTTCCGAGCAAAAGGAACCTCTCTCGCAGTTACTACAGCATCGGAACGCACTACACCAACTTCTAGATCCCACAGGACTCGGCGGCTTTGGAGTCTTAATTCAGGGCAAAAATCTGGACAATACAGAAATATCTCAACCATTAAAAGGATTGATCCTGCCAGAGTAAGCGTAAATTTGAAAAGTTAAAACTCTATTTAAGAATGCAGTATCAGTCTTATTTGGACTAGCATAACAGTGATTACAGTAAAGTTAAACACACTACCAAAGTAATAATTATGTCCACTCATGACCTGTTAATGCTAGTAACACTACTTACCCCTGGTATATTACTTTCAGTGATAATTATGTTGACTTTTGCTGCTTGGTGGTTGATTGCCAGAGTTAGGAAGTAAGAAAACTGGGATTTATGACTGTATTTTAAATTTCAAACAACTACTTCCCAACTAAATTTGAATCAAACAATGCGATGTTCACGATGGGCTATGAAAGCTCAATGACTCGCTCTAAGCGTTGGCGCACCCTATCATAGAGACGCTACGCCAACGCTATTGGTGACGCTGTATTAAAGGAACATAAAAAATGAAGGTGGCATTTCTGGGAACTGGACTGATGGGACTACCAATGGCTCAAAGGTTATTAGCCGCAGATATACAGCTAATTGTCTACAATCGTACCCCAGAAAAATTAGCACCACTACAAGCAGCTGGGGCTGAAATTGCTACACATCCCCGCCACGCCATTCGTGCTGCTGAGTGTATAATTCTCATGCTGACTAATGCCCCAGCCATTTATAACGTGTTGCTTTCAGATACTGCTTGGCAAACTTTGAAAGGGCGCACAATCATCCAAATGGGAACAATTACGCCCACAGAAAGCCAGGAAATTAGAGATGCAGTTGTTGGGGGTGGTGGTGAGTATTTAGAAGCGCCCGTATTAGGGGGTATCCCAGAAGCAAAAGCTGGTAAATTGAGTGTTATGGTAGGGGCCGAGCCAGAACAATACGAACATCACTTGAAGTTACTCCAAAATTTTGGGGCAGAACCTTTACTTATCAGGCCAGTGGGATCTGCGGCGGCGCTTAAATTGGCACTAAATCAACTAATAGCTTCTCTAACAACTAGCTTTGCTCTGAGTCTAGCTTTTGTCCAGCGTCAAGGTGTAGATGTGGATGTGTTTATGCAAATCTTACGCGACAGTTCCTTCTACGCACCTATCTTTGACAAAAAGCTACAACTGATGTTATGTGGCAATTATGCCGATGCTAATTTTCCTACAAAATACTTACTTAAAGATACGGAATTATTTATCTCAGAAGCAAAATCTCAAAGTTTGGATCTTAGCAGTATTAAAGGAGTGCGGCAAATCTTGCAAACAGCCGTAAAAATGTCATTTGCTGATGATGATTACTCATCAATATTTTCAGTCATTAAGGAATGGGGAGAAGCGATCGGCGAATAAAGACTTTAAGCTCATCTCACACCTGAAGTCAATGGATTGTGGGGAAAAGGGTAAAGGTATGAAATTTTCCCTTACCCTACCATCTTGCAAAAGCTACTGTTGCAAGATGTCTAAGCAAGCTACGCCCACCGTCTTCCTTTCAAAGAAGCAAGTGCTGTTAGTTTCGTCAACTTATTCGCGTAGAATCTCTGACAGCAGTTTATTCTCACGTCAAGTGGCGTTTGACGAGCAAAGCCCAACAAATACCTTGGTTATATTGGGCTTTGCTAATATTCAAGACAGTAAGTGCAATTTTTCTTAACCTAAACGTATTGACTTGTACGCTCCTCCAAAATTATAAATTAAAACTTTTTAAAATTAAAATATAGTCTATAGTCAAATTCCGAATATACTTTTGGGATTAAGATTTTTTTCATAGTATTTACACGCAAAGAAATAATTTAAAAGGTATTAAATGAGGCTTTTTACAATTGGCGACAGTGTTTCTCAAGGCTTTATGTCTTTGGCAGCAGCCCGGACAGACCTTTGTTTTTCAACTTTGATTGCTAGGTCAATGGGGCAAGCAGTTGGTACTCAATATCTATATCCTGAATGGTTTATGGGCGGCCTACCAGCCAATATTGAGAAGATTCTACGACGTTTGGAAAAAAGATATGGCTCAGATATCAACGCCCTAGATTGGCTGACCATATTGCCAACTTTTGAGAGTGTACTTGATGAAACTGAAGATTTCTTTGAACGGGGAGCAGGTAGTGCTGAACAGCCTTATCCAGGAGGAAGTGAATTCTTCCACAATGTAGCAATTCAGGGCTTTGATATTGCTGATTCTTGGATGATAACACCCAATATCTGCAAGTATCAAATTAAACTTAGTAACGACAAGGGAGATGGCAAGCCTGGTTTCTTGACTCTGCCCAATGCTGCCTTCTATCGAATTGCACTTAAAGTTCTCAACCCGTCTTTAAATCCTCTTTTTAACGACTATAGCCAACTTGATTGGTTGAACCATCATGCAACCGCTCTAGAGGGAGTTGAGAATTTAATTCTCTGGTTAGGAGCAAACAATGCACTTGGAACTGTGATCGGTTTACAAATTAATCAAACTCCCAATGACCCAGATCAGACTCTTAACAACCCAGCTCAAAATCCCAAATCATTCCGTGAGGTAAGAGAACAATGGAACCTGTGGCATCCCAATGATTTCGAGGCTGAATATCGAGAATTGCTCAATCGGGTTGATGGAATCATGCAAAACAACACCAACCCTAATTGGAATGTCTTCATTGGGACAGTACCGCTTGTAACTATTGCGCCATTGGCAAAAGGCGTAGGTTCAACTACTGAAATTGATGTACCGGGAGAGGATAAACCTTCATCTTACTACAAATACTACACTTATTTCCCCTTTGAAGAGGATACGGTTCGAGAGACCGGAACCTTATACCTGACGCTACAAGATGCCCTCTACATAGATGACTGTATTCGCAGATACAATAAAGTAATCAAAGAACTCGTCAAGACTAAGAACAGTCAGTATTCGCAACCACGCTATCATATTGTCGATCTCGCCAATGCTTTACAACAAATTGCCTTCAAGCGAAATGCCGGACAAGTGCAGTATGAATTCCCAGAAGAATTCAAGTTTGCCTATCCCCAGGTCAATACAAAATACTACCACGCAGACACAACTGGACGACTACGGCAAGGTGGACTATTTAGTTTAGATGGGATTCATCCATCTGCCATTGGTCAAGGGTTGATTGCTTACGAATTCCTCAAAAAGATGAAAGATGTTGGAGTTGTTAATAACACCCAACTAGATTGGAAGTCGATCTTTTCCAGCGATCAACTTTATTCCCAACCTATTACTTTGATGCATGAATTTTACGACAATAAAGAATTTGCTGAAACCATCATCAAGCTATTTGGCAGAAATCCACTTGGCAGAAATCCGCTTGGCAGAAACCCAGTTAAGAATTGAAGATTTGGTTAGGCTAAAGAGTTTAATCCTAGATTGTCTCTGGTCATAGCGTCGTGATTATTTCAGTAAGAAAACTTAACATCTTCAAGGATAGGATGTTTGAAAAGTATTTTTGTAACATCTAAGTCTCGAAAAACTAACTCTTCCTGGACTCCATTCTCTTGCATGGAATGGAGTTTTTTTTAATCCTCTCGACCTTTTGGGGAGAGGCTGAGAGAGAGATTTTGAGTATATATACTTTACAACTTTTCAAACAACCTCTTACCTCGACTTTATCCATTTTTTTGCAACGCGAACACTATCGCTGAAACCTTTGTGGGACGGTAGTTTTACTTTTTTAACTTCATCCATAATCTGTGACGTGGAAAAAGTATTTGCCAAAAAGCCAGGGTTTTTGCCGAATAAAGAAAGCCAAGTTTTTAATTTTGGATAAAGTCGAGCTTACTGAGGATAAAGATTAGTAATACTGCTCACTATCGGTGATATTGAGATGCTTAGTGAGTAGCCAGACTGTCTTCTATTGACTCGAAAATTGCTCTAATAGACGATCACTGACCATTAATAGTAGTTGAGCGGGGAAATGGTAGAGATTCAGGCACAGACGAAGGCTGAGGCTGAGGTTCGGGTTGAGGATTGAGAAAATCCTCCCAAGTCTTAATTTGCTCTTGCGCTGCACTGTAAGCAGCACTACCGCGTGGAACCGATTTGGCAATGTCAATGCCTCTAGCAATATCAGACTGACCTTGAGTGCGTGCTATTTCTAGCAATTGCTGACTCCATTGGTCAATAGCCTGATTTGCATCCATACGTAAGATGCTATTGTTTGAAACTCGATCCGCCAGTCGTATTGCCTCAACCAAGGCTTCTGGAGTGCCAGCCGCACCCACTTCCTGGGCTTTTTTCCAGTTTTCTCTAGTGCGAATTTGCCCTTCCCAGTCATTGATCGCAGCTTGTGCTTCTTGTGAAAGCGCCCTTCCCGATGAGGCTATTTGTTGAGCTGTGCTAATGGCGGCGGTGAGATTTCCACTCTGAGCCAGTTCTTGTGCTTGATCTAGGTAAGGTTGGTCTTGAATTCGCTCAATCTTTCCTACCCAAGTACGAATTTTTTTCCGTGCTTCTGGATATAATGCACGACCTCTACGAATTTCGCTCGCCTGGGCGATCGCAGCTTGCAAGGAGTTAATATCCTCGAATATTGCTATCTGATCGGCGCGATCTAAGTAAGGTTGATCTTCAATTGTCTCCACTTGGGCATTCCAGCGACCGATCTCTTGCCTTGCTTCTGCGCCTCTGGGATTACTAGCAGGAATCAGCTGTACTTGGGCGATCGCTGCTGTTAAATTCGGGACTGTTCCCTGGCTAGCCAATATTCTCGCTTTTTCTAGATGGGCAACATCTTCAATTTCCAACTGCCAACGGGCAATTAGTTGCTGTGCTTCGTTATACACTGGTCTGGAGGGATCTATTTGTTGCGCTTGCGCGATCGCTGCCTCTAAACCAGAAACATTACCGATCCAAGCACTCCTTTTGGCGTCAGCTATGGCAATAAAGTCATCAGTTTCGCCTTGTAGTTTCGTACTTTCCGGTATTTGCCTAGCAATATTCAGTGCTTCATCCGCATCCTGCTTGTCTAGTTTCGCCTGTGCCAATTCCAGCATTTTGCGTCCAAATGCTGGAACCGCTTCCTGAGCTTTTTGGTAAAGGTAACTTTCCTGCCCAATGGACTCGGCTAACTCGATCGCTTTTAGGATATTATCGACTACTTTGCTGTTTGCTAAACTTTCGGCTTTTCCTAACTTATCGCCATCTTCCCGTGCTGTGGCAATTAGACGATTCAATTGGTCGTATTTGATACCCGCCCAATATTGATTGTCTACGCGCAGCATTTTAGCGGATAACATGAACGCCGATTGCCAGCGCCGTTCCTTTACTTCGGCGATCGCACCGTTGTATGTGGCTTCAGCCTTTGACCAAATCGACTGCCATTTGTCAACTTGTTCATTGACTAATTTATAAGCTGCTACATCTTCGGGTATCTTACGAGCAGTCGCGATCGCTTCCTCTAAATTCCCTGTTTGGAAACTTTGATCGGCTAGCTTCAAAATATCCCGCGACCATTCTTCGATGAAACGATCGATTTCTCCATGCAACGGGTGATTTTGTGGTAGTTGCTTCACCAGAGCGATCGCTTGCAATAGGTCGTTCACTGTTTGCTTAGAAGCCGCTAACTGAGCGCAATGCAACCGCACAGAAGCACTAGCTAGCGGCCAAAAAATCGATGGGCAATTAGGGGCAGTTGGCAACTTTAGCAGCATTGCCATTGCCAAGAATCCGACACTGCCGGGAATCAACATTAGTAGTACTAGCCACAATGTCCAGCTTTTCATCCAGCGTGGCCATTTTCCAGAAGTACTATTGAGTTGGGCAGTTTCTTCTGAATTACTATTTATAGGTAATCCTTTCGTATGGTTTTTTTTTCGCCGCTTCACTGACTTGGAGGTAGAACCAGTAGCTGGGACATCAAATGGCTGAGTTTCACCGAATTTTTCTGTTCGGGATAATCTTTTGTTTTGATCTGGCTCTCTTCCACTGGCTGAAGACCAACTGTCTGGAATATCCCGCTCTGTCATCTCTCACACCAAAATAATTGAATAGCGCTCTGTTTTAGGTTGATAATTCCATTGTTGACATAGTAACTTTCTCATCATTAAAAAGCTACTTTTTTGATTATCTCTCTCCACAGAGTACCATTATCAATCTCAAAAATCAGTGCTATTTTATACTTTATCCTTAAACAGCAGATTCGGCTTGCAAATCGGAAATTAGTTGAGCTAACTGATCGCTACTTGCCTGGTAGACGTTGCCGCAAAAGTCGCAAGTTGCTTCAGCACCATCATCCTTAATAATCATATCTTGCAGTTCAGCTTCTCCCAAAATCTTCAGTGCCCCCAAAACGCGATCGAAAGAGCAACCACAGTGAAAGCGCAACATTTGGCGTTCGGAAAAGATTTCCAACCCCATATCTCCCAATAAGTCACCAAAGATTTCAGGTAACGTCTTGCCAGCTTGCAATAATGGCGTAAATCCTGCTAGACCAGCTACCCGTGATTCCAATGTTTCTACTAAGGCTTCGTCTCTAGCGGCTTTGGGCAATATTTGTACCAGTAATCCTCCCGCAGCAGTTACTCCGGTTGCTCCCACGAACACACCTAAAACTAAAGCCGAAGGTGTTTGTTCAGAATTCACCAGATAATGAGCGACATCATCACCAATTTCGCCAGAAACTAGTTCTACCGTACTAGAGTAAGGATAACCATAACCGATATCTCGCACAACGTAGAGGTAGCCGCCACCAACAGCACCACCAACATCTAACTTACTTTTGGCATTAGGAGGCAATTCTATAGATGGATTCCCAACATATCCGCGTACCGTACCATCTAAGCCTGCATCTACTAATATGCCACCCAAAGCGCCATCGCCCTTTACGCGGACATTCACCCTCGATCCAGTTCGCTTCATACTAGAAGCCATTAACAAGCCCGCCGCCATAGTCCGACCCAGTGCTGCTGTTGCCACATAAGAAAGCTTATGGCGCTGCCGTGCTTCTTCTGTTAAACGTGTGGTGACCACACCTACGGCACGAATTCCACCTTCGGCTGCTGTTGCACGAATTAACTGATCCGCCATGAATAACCTTACATTTCTTAACAAGTTCACTTTTTCTATTCTAAGTTCTCTGCTGCAAGAAAAGTAACGTAGTGGGGTGTTACGCAAATAAATGGCTGTCATTGGTCACTTGTACTGAGTTTCGACTGCGCTCAACTACCGCGTAGTCGTAAAGCCTGCGGCATAGCTTCGCTTCGGGCGTAGCCTCTTGTAGAGAAGTATTGGTCATTAGTTCTTTGCAAAGGACAAAGGACTAATGACTAATGACAAAAACTATTTGCAATATTAGAAATAGCGATGTCNNNTCTTTAGGTAATTCGATAAAAATGCTGGGTAATTTTCAACAAAGCCAACTGCGGATCGAAATCGAAGCATCAACGGATGCAATTCGTGACAGTCTCCTGCATCCCGTGCAACTAAAAAAATGGCTTTTAGGGCAACGTTTTGCGCCAGGTATGCCAGAAAAACTGCTTCCTGGATTCCAGTTTACAACCTGGACTGGGCCAGTCGCGATTCATCATCAGGTAAACGTTGTCAAATCCAATTGCCTACGCTTAGTACTCAGTGGAGGCATTGATGGGTTCCACGAATGGTACTGGGGAGAAGGTTGGGTACAGTCCCGCTTGGAAGGAATTTCAATTTTGCCCTTGAATTTGGGTCAAACACTCAGCTTGTTGAGCTTGCGTCAGTTTTTAGCAACTCAAGAACGTTGAATCGACTGAACATAGAAAGGGGATTTTCCTGGTCTCTATGGCTAGCCCTTTCAAGGTGACTCGAAAAATCTCTTTTTTCTCTCTGTGCCACGGACACTTTGCTCAAGTAGGGAAATCCGCTCATGCAAGTGTCCTCCTCTGTGACTTTGCAGTTTCAAAGCAATTTGTCTAACCACCTCAGACGCAGAGAACACAGAATTGCATAGGTTGAAATTCTTAAACCCTAATGCACCATGTTGACCACTTCCCAGACTCATAGGAATTAGTTCTCCATTGACCAATTCATAGCGCGTATCAGTGCCATCTATTTCAGGTATTCCTCAAAGGTTAGTTTTGGGCTAGTTATAGCCATTGCTTCCCTTTGCAAATCTTTACCTTGGTTTTACAACCAATACTGAACAATTAGCCTCTTCTACAACTTGACTGCTAACAGAACCCTGAACAATTCGTTTCATCCCCATCAAGCCTCGACTACCAATTACGATCAAGTCAGCTTTATAAATATTGGCAAGACGAATAATCTCTTCAGCGGGATCGCCAGTTACTAACTCTAACTCACTTCTGGCTGATAACTTTTCCTGATATAGTTGGAGTTGCTTTTCAATATGAAAATAAGAAAACGTTGGGGACTCTGGCTGAGGGCGATCAGCAGGTAGTTCCATTTCTGACTCTGGTGTGAGAAACACATGACAGAGAATAACCTTGGCGTCTTTTGAAAACACCAAATTATCTAAAGCTTGAATTACTCGTTCTGAGATATCCGAACCGTCCAGAGCTACCAAAACACTATTTAGCACTGCTCTCGTCTCCTAAAGAGTAGACCCCTTACATACATAAGTATCTAGCAAAATTAGTCGGCAGTGACACTAAACTAATTTTTTATCTGATACTTAGTTTATAGATTTAAAGCTACGCCATAGGTCAGTGAGCTTTACGAAACTTTAATAAGAACGGGTTATAGCAACTTTTCTGGAGAAGCTTTTCATGAGTTTATGGGAGAGGCTTTTCCTCTCCTCTAAACTACTGTCTATTGGCAATGTCCGACTTGTGGAGACTGAAAGCGTGACTCAAGCCAGTCCCAATCAAACGAGTTTCACAGCCACGTATAAAAATGTTCTAGGGACTGGGATTTTTACTCAGCACTGGCTTATCAGAAAAAATTAAGCATTCCAAATCACTCTTCTTGCTGAATTCGGCGTCGGACTGAATCAGCATGGGAAGGTAAACCCTCTGCTGTTGCTAGCACATCAATAGCACCAGCCACATTTTGCAGTGCGGTTTGGGAGTATTGAATAATACTAGAGTGTTTAAGGAAAGTTTCAACACCCAATGCTGAGGCATAGCGGGCAGCACCAGAAGTTGGCAAGGTATGATTAGGGCCTGCCAAATAGTCTCCTACAGCTTCTGGTGTTGAGTAACCCAAAAAGATTGCCCCAGCATGACGAATCTGTGGTAAGAGTGCCCAAGGGTCTTTGATTTCTAATTCCAGATGTTCGGGGGCAAATTCATTCGAGAGTTCTACTGCTGCTTCGAGCGATTCCACAACAATAATTAAGCCGTAGTGAGCGATCGCTTTTTCTGTGTCTATTCGCCGTGGATGATCTACTAGCTGTCTTTCCAAGGCTAATTGCACGTTTTTCGCCAAAGCAGCATCTGTCGTCAGCAAAATCGCTGCCGCCATTGGATCGTGTTCGGCTTGGGCCAGCAAGTCAGCAGCGACATGCACCGGATTTGCTGTTTCATCGGCAATTACCAGCACTTCGCTGGGGCCTGCCAAAGAATCAATACCGACAGTGCCGTAGACAAGTTTTTTCGCTAGGGTGACATAAATGTTACCAGGGCCAGTAATCACATTCACTTTCGGAATCGTTTCTGTACCATAAGCTAAAGCGGCGATCGCTTGTGCGCCCCCAATACGATAAATTTCTTGCACCCCTGCTTCTTGGGCAGCTACCAAGACTGCGGGATTAATTGCACCNCCTGGAACTGGTGGTGTTACCATCACCACGTGCGGTACAGCAGCAACATGAGCCGGAATTGCATTCATCAGCACTGTACTGGGATAGGCGGCACGGCCACCAGGCACATACAACCCGGCTCGGTCTACAGGAGTGTAGCGTTTGCCCAGTACTACTTCATCGTCACCAAAGTGTACCCAGCTTTTTGGTACTCGCTGACGATGAAACGCTTCAATTTGGCGGCAAGCTAGCCGAACTGCACTCAACAACTCCTTTGATACCTGCTGATAGGCTGCATCCAGTTCCGAGCCTGTAACTCGGAGTTCTTCTGCTTTTAGGGTTTGTTTGTCAAATTCGGCCGTGTAATGCAATACAGCTTTGTCGCCTTGGCGCTTCACTGCTTGCAAAATTTCCCGCACCGTTGCTTCTTTGTGAAGTACCTGTTCGTCATGGGTGCGATCGCAGATCCGTTGTAGTTCTGCTCTAACGTCTGCCTGCTGAGTAATAATTCGCAGCATGGAGTAAGGACAATGCCAAAATTATAATATTGCCACCTGAGATTTAGTATTGCTCTTGACCCACTAGGGCGTACAAGCTGACTCTAATTCTCTTCTCTAGCTTAACCTGGATTTTTTTGATACTCTCAAGGCTACCAGCGTATAGTTTGCTTGAGAAGGCGACTTGATTGCTCAATCCGACAAGCCTTGAATAGCTAGCGGCAGCAAGCAGGTGTGCCATTTCCCCTATCCTTACACCCTTTCCCTCAATTCTTATGGGGTGTAGATGGTGTGTTTACACATCCAATCCCCTGAATTGACAGGGGGTAAGGTCTGAGTATAATTGTTTACTTAATTTCCCTAACTTTTAGTAGTTAATGTGTGTACAGGCACGATATATCGGTTCTATCCTTGAGAATCCCTGAAATTTACCTCTTTACAGTTTCTGCCTCTAAACAATACATCTGGTTTACAGACAAATTATATTTATTGGCAATCACATTGCTTAACCAGGTTGTGATCAGTTAGGGTGACAGTTATTTAGAAGATGTACTTTATTTTAACGCATTTCCTCAATTGACGAAATACTGAATTGGCAAGTAAAGAATATGGAACTAATATTGATCTTCACTCATCCCCAAAACCTAATTCCATATTTTTTTTAGGAAATTATAACATTGGCAATTTGGATGCTATATTAGTAAGTCTAGTAGTGTGTGTACATAATTAATAATCGTATTTTTGGAATTGACTGTGGCGAATACAAAGTCTGCTCTTAAGCGTGCCCAAATCGCAGAACGTAACCGACTGCGTAATAAATCTTACAAATCAGCAGTCAAGACGCTGATGAAGAAATACCTAAATGCTGTAGCTGCTTATACAGCTAATCCTAGCCCAGAATTAAAACAAGAAGCACAGGCTCGGTTATCCGAGGCTTACGGAAAAATTGATAAGGCGATCAAACGAGGTGTTCTTCACCCAAACAATGGGGCAAGGAAAAAATCAAGATTGGCTCACAGACTAAAACCCGTCACACCAACAGCTGAGTAGTCATTGGTAATTTGTCCTTAGTCATTGGTAACAAAACAAACGACAAATGACGAAGGACAAACAACATAGACGCGCCAGCGGCTTCCAGCAGGGTAGGACAAAAGATGCAACTGATAGACACGCACGTACATCTCAACTTTGATAGTTTTCAGCCAGATTTAGCAATAGTGCGATCGCGGTGGCAAGAAGCAGGTGTAGTGCGTTTAGTGCATTCCTGTGTTCACCCGGAGGAGTTTTCCAGCATTCAATCCCTAGCCCAAGAGTTTCCCGAAATTAGTTTTGCTGTAGGATTACATCCTTTAGATGCTGATAAATGGAATAGCGAGACAGCCGAGAAAATCAAAACTTTAGCGAGTTCTGACTCGAATGTTGTAGCAATTGGGGAAATGGGGCTGGATTTTTACAAAGCTGATAACTATGAGCAACAGTACATGGTGTTCGAGTCCCAGTTGGCGATCGCATCTGAACTAAACTTACCAGTGATTATCCACTGCCGTGATGCTGCCGTGGCAACCAAAGAAGTGTTGCAGAAATGGCGGCAACTCAAAGGAGAAAGAGTGCGGGGTGTGATGCATTGCTGGGGAGGAACACCTGAAGAAACTCAATGGTTTCTCGATTTAGGCTTCTATATCAGCTTTAGCGGTACGGTAACGTTTAAAAATGCCAAAGCAATCCAATCCTCCGCTGCAATGGTCAGTAGCGATCGCCTCCTGATTGAAACAGACTGCCCATTTCTCGCTCCAGTTCCCAAACGGGGCGAGAGGCGCAACGAGCCTGCCTACGTACTTTATGTAGCCGAGCAAGTAGCTAAACTGCGTCAGGAAACGGTAGAGGCGATCGCCCATCAAACCACCCAAAATGCCTGTGAATTATTCGGTTTGTCAATATCAGATGTGTTCTAGTATCTTTTGTGAAGTTGTGTAAAAAAAATAAATCTATAGGGGGACAAAAATATGCTAATATTAGTGCCTCAAAAACATTTTGATTGCGCCATAATAATAAAAGAAGGAGCATAAAACTTCTCATCTTAATCTTCCATGCTGTTATGGCTTGGCCATCCTCAAAATCTCTACAAGCGGATGCTCTNNNCACATGACTAACTGTGCCAACNNNAATTAAGCTAGACTTTTGCACAACATCGCTNNNCTTTGTATTGAACCTATTCAAAATCGTTAAACAAATTGCCTTGTGAGTACAATCCAGCAAAATGAAGTGATTCTGATTCAAAATCGACAAGGTGCGGATCATTCCCTCAGTCTTAGGATATCTAAAATATCACTGAGAGTATAAACCAGCGGGGTGGATTTAAAACACACTGTATGGAGCTGCGTCAGCGAATTAACGCGCTTTTTGGAGGGGAAGTGAAGAAAGTAAATCAAATTCAGGAATATTTTAACTGGATATTCTATTTGAAATGGGCATTGGGGAGCCAGGGCGTTGGGCGGCTCTGCCGACTTCTCTCCCTGCTCTTAAGCAAGCTGTGCGTAGCATCTCTGACAAGAGAAGCTATTGTCTCCATGGCGCATGAGATGCAAAGGAAAAAGACTTTCAGCAACTTTTCCCTTGCTTTCATAGTACCCATTACTCATTACTTCGATCCCTTATTAAGGGCAATTTTTCTTGTGAAAATTGCTCATTACAGCCAAATTTAATCGCTGCTTTTGCCGACAGATGTAANACCACAAGTGTGTAAAAAAAAGTTCCCAAACAGCCAGGGCACTGGCTAGAAGTGGGAAGCGTCAAAGAGCANGTGTCCAAGGGAAAATTTAACCAGGTTGACAAAGGTAGAGGCATGACTAAAGAAACATATATGGAACCCGCCTTTCTGTTACCCGACTTGATTGAAATCCAGCGTTCGAGCTTTCGCTGGTTTTTAGAAGAAGGGCTGATAGAAGAACTTAACTCCTTTAGTCCTATTACAGATTATACGGGCAAATTAGAACTGCACTTTTTGGGTCATAACTACAAACTCAAGGAGCCAAAGTACAGCGTCGAAGAAGCCAAACGGCGGGATAGTACTTATGCTGTCCAAATGTATGTTCCCACACGGTTGATTAATAAGGAAACCGGGGAAATCAAAGAGCAAGAGGTATTCATTGGTGATTTGCCCTTGATGACCGATCGCGGCACGTTTATTATTAACGGAGCCGAGCGGGTAATTGTCAATCAAATAGTGCGATCGCCAGGCGTTTATTACAAATCAGAAATCGACAAAAACGGGCGACGTACTTATTCAGCTAGCTTAATTCCCAATCGGGGAGCATGGCTGAAATTTGAAACAGACCGTAACGATTTGGTGTGGGTACGGATTGACAAAACCCGCAAACTGTCAGCGCAGGTACTCCTAAAAGCTTTAGGTTTATCAGACAACGAAATATTTGACGCCTTACGCCACCCAGAGTATTTCCAAAAAACTATCGAAAAAGAAGGGCAATTCTCTGAAGAAGAAGCTCTGATGGAGTTATATAGGAAACTGCGTCCTGGTGAACCACCTACCGTCTTAGGTGGACAACAACTTTTAGATTCTCGTTTCTTTGACCCGAAACGTTATGACCTTGGTCGCGTCGGACGGTACAAGCTCAACAAGAAATTGCGCCTTTCTGTTCCCGACACGATGCGCGTGTTGACTGCTGGCGATATCTTGGCAGCCGTAGATTACCTGATCAACCTAGAATATGACATCGGTAATATCGATGACATTGACCACTTGGGCAACCGTCGGGTGAGAAGCGTCGGTGAATTGCTGCAAAACCAAGTGCGGGTGGGCTTAAATCGCTTAGAAAGAATCATTCGGGAACGGATGACTGTATCCGATGCCGAAGTGCTAACTCCCGCTTCCTTGGTGAACCCCAAACCACTGGTAGCAGCAATTAAAGAATTCTTTGGTTCCAGCCAATTAAGTCAGTTCATGGATCAAACCAATCCTCTGGCAGAACTGACCCACAAACGCCGTCTGAGTGCCCTTGGCCCTGGTGGTTTAACCCGTGAACGCGCTGGTTTTGCCGTGCGAGATATTCACCCTAGTCACTATGGACGCATTTGCCCCATTGAGACACCAGAAGGCCCCAACGCCGGATTGATTGGCTCCTTAGCAACCCATGCGCGGGTTAACCTGTACGGCTTCCTAGAAACACCATTTAGACCTGTAGAAAATGGGCGAGTCAGATTTGATCTGCCTCCAGCCTACATGACAGCCGATGAAGAAGACGACCTGCGGGTTGCTCCGGGAGATATTCCTGTAGATGAAACCGGGCACATTATTGGGCCATTAGTACCAGTCCGTTATCGTCAAGAATTTTCCACCACAACACCAGAACAGGTGGACTACGTAGCAGTATCTCCCGTACAGATTGTGTCGGTAGCAACCAGCATGATTCCCTTCTTGGAGCATGATGACGCTAACCGAGCGCTGATGGGATCGAACATGCAACGGCAAGCAGTACCTCTGCTTAAACCAGAGCGTCCTTTGGTGGGTACTGGTTTGGAAGCCCAAGGAGCAAGAGACTCCGGGATGGTGGTTGTATCGCGTACCGATGGTGATGTTACTTATGTGGATGCTACAGAAATTCGCGTCCGTCCTAAACCGAATACCCCCGAAATTAGATACACCCTTTCCAAGTACCAACGCTCAAACCAAGACACCTGTTTAAATCAGAAACCTCTCGTCCGCATTGGTGAACGGGTTGTTGCTGGTCAGGTATTGGCTGATGGCTCCTCCACCGAAGGCGGTGAATTGGCACTAGGACAAAATATCGTCGTTGCCTATATGCCTTGGGAAGGCTACAACTACGAAGACGCAATTTTAATTTCTGAAAGACTGGTGCAGGATGATGTCTACACCTCAATTCACATTGAAAAATATGAAATTGAAGCCAGACAAACCAAACTAGGACCAGAAGAAATCACCAGAGAAATTCCCAACGTCGGTGAAGATGCTTTGCGTCAGTTGGATGAACAGGGAATCATTCGCATTGGAGCATGGGTAGAAGCTGGAGATATCTTAGTAGGAAAAGTCACACCCAAGGGTGAATCTGACCAACCGCCAGAAGAAAAACTGTTGCGTGCCATCTTCGGTGAAAAAGCACGGGATGTGCGGGACAATTCCCTGCGAGTACCAAACGGTGAAAAAGGTCGCGTAGTTGATGTGCGCTTGTTTACTCGCGAACAAGGCGATGAACTGCCACCAGGAGCCAATATGGTAGTCCGGGTGTATGTTGCTCAAAAACGCAAAATCCAAGTTGGCGACAAAATGGCAGGACGCCACGGTAATAAAGGGATTATTTCTCGGATATTACCGGCGGAAGATATGCCTTATTTGCCCGATGGTTCACCAGTGGACATTGTACTTAACCCCTTGGGCGTACCCAGTCGGATGAACGTCGGACAAGTATTTGAGTGCCTGTTGGGTTGGGCTGGTCAAACCTTGGGAGTCCGATTTAAGATTACTCCCTTTGATGAAATGTACGGTGAAGAGACATCTCGCCGAATCGTGCATGGCAAATTGCAAGAAGCACGGGACGAAACAGGGAAAGACTGGGTATATAACCCAGATAACCCAGGCAAAATCATGGTGTATGACGGTCGGACAGGTGAACCCTTTGACCGAGCAATTACCATCGGTGTGGCTTACATGCTGAAACTGGTGCATTTGGTAGATGATAAGATCCACGCCCGTTCCACAGGCCCATACTCACTGGTGACTCAGCAACCCTTGGGTGGTAAAGCACAACAAGGTGGTCAGCGGTTTGGAGAAATGGAAGTGTGGGCATTGGAAGCCTTTGGTGCGGCTTACACCTTACAGGAATTGCTCACAGTTAAATCTGACGATATGCAAGGACGGAATGAAGCGTTAAATGCGATCGTTAAAGGTAAGGCAATTCCTCGTCCTGGAACTCCAGAATCCTTTAAAGTGCTAATGCGTGAGTTGCAATCATTGGGGTTAGATATTGCTGTACACAAGGTAGAAACCCAAACGGACGGCAGTTCCCTAGATGTGGAAGTCGATTTGATGGCAGACCAATCAGCCCGTCGCACACCTCCTCGACCAACTTACGAATCTCTTTCCCGCGAATCGCTGGAAGACGACGAATAATTCGTAATTGATAATACTCGCCTCCGGCGAGAAGCAAGCTACGTAATTCGTAATTAATTCTTCAATTACGAATTACGAATTAAAAATTGTTAATTACGAATTAGAAATTGTTAATTACGAATTACGAATTACGAATTAAGTATGAGACCTGCCCAAACTAATCAGTTTGACTACGTAAAAATCGGCTTGGCTTCCCCTGAACGCATTCGCCAGTGGGGCGAGAGAACATTGCCCAATGGTCAAGTAGTCGGTGAAGTTACCAAGCCAGAAACAATTAACTACCGAACTCTCAAGCCAGAGATGGATGGCTTGTTTTGTGAGCGCATCTTGAGCCCAGCGAAAGATTGGGAATGTCATTGTGGCAAGTATAAGAGAGTTCGTCACAGAGGTATTGTTTGTGAGCGCTGTGGTGTAGAAGTCACCGAGTCACGGGTGCGTCGTCACCGCATGGGCTATATTAAACTCGCCGCACCAGTAGCTCATGTTTGGTATCTCAAGGGTATTCCTAGCTATATTTCCATCCTGTTGGATATGCCCTTGCGGGATGTCGAGCAGATTGTCTATTTCAACTCTTATGTTGTCCTGAGTCCAGGTAATGCCGAAACTTTAACTTACAAACAACTACTGAGTGAAGACCAGTGGTTGGAAATAGAAGACCAAATTTATAGCGAAGATTCTGTGCTGCAAGGCGTAGAGGTAGGTATTGGGGCTGAAGCGCTGTTGCGTTTGCTTGCCGATATCAATTTGGAACAAGAAGCCGAAAGCCTACGCGAAGAAATTGGCAACGCCAAGGGACAAAAGAGAGCCAAGCTAATTAAGCGACTACGGGTGATTGACAACTTCATCGCTACTGGTTCTAAACCAGAGTGGATGGTAATGGCAGTTATTCCCGTGATTCCGCCCGACTTGCGGCCAATGGTGCAACTAGATGGCGGACGGTTTGCTACTAGCGATTTGAATGATTTGTATCGGCGGGTAATTAACCGGAACAATCGTTTAGCACGCTTGCAAGAAATTTTGGCACCAGAGATTATTGTGCGGAACGAAAAGCGGATGCTGCAAGAAGCAGTGGACGCTTTGATTGACAATGGTCGTCGGGGACGCACTGTGGTAGGGGCAAATAACCGACCCCTGAAATCTTTGTCCGACATTATTGAGGGTAAGCAAGGACGTTTCCGACAAAACTTGTTAGGTAAACGAGTTGACTACTCTGGACGTTCGGTAATTGTGGTCAGGCCAAAGCTGAAAATTCACCAGTGCGGTTTGCCTAGAGAAATGGCAATTGAGCTATTTCAACCATTTGTGATTAACCGCCTGATTCGTAGCGGTATGGTGAATAACATCAAAGCTGCGAAAAAGCTGATATCCCGCAATGATCCCAGTGTTTGGGATGTGTTAGAAGAGGTGATTGAAGGACATCCTGTAATGCTAAATCGGGCACCAACATTGCACCGTTTGGGTATTCAGTCTTTTGAACCGATTTTAGTAGAAGGTAGAGCAATTCAATTGCATCCTCTGGTTTGTCCAGCGTTTAACGCCGACTTTGACGGCGACCAAATGGCGGTACACGTCCCTCTGTCGTTAGAAAGTCAGGCTGAAGCGCGGTTGTTGATGTTGGCTTCTAACAATATTTTGTCACCAGCCACAGGTAAACCGATCATCACGCCTAGCCAAGATATGGTGTTGGGAGCCTATTATTTAACAGCAGAAAATCCCGGTGCAACAAAAGGAGCAGGAAATTACTTTTCTTCGCTAGAGGATGTAATTATGGCTTTCCAGCAAGATCAAATTGACTTGCACGCCTATATTTACGTAAGGTTTGACGGCGAAATAGAATCAGACCAACCGGATACAGAACCCGTGAAAGTGACGGAAAACGAGGATGGTACTCGCACATTACTCTATAAGTTCCGTCGAGTCAGACAAGACGCTAAAGGCAATGTACTTTCACAGTATATATACACAACTCCTGGCCGCGTTATTTACAACAATGCCATTCAGGAAGCACTAGCAAGTTAATTCGTAATTTCTAATTTGTAATTCGTAATTAAAGAATTAATTACGAATTACGAACTACGAATTACGAATTATTAATTATTGATGACTCAGGACTAATGATTAATGACTAACGAAAAAATGATTTTTCGCAATCGCGTGGTTGACAAAGGTCAACTGAGAAATTTAATTTCTTGGGCTTTTACGAATTATGGTACAGCGCGAACCGCAGTGATGGCGGACAAATTGAAAGATTTGGGATTTCGCTATGCTACCAAAGCAGGGGTTTCCATCAGTGTAGATGACTTGATGATACCACCAACTAAACGATTGCTCTTAGAAGCAGCCGAGGAAGAAATTCGCGCTACTGAAACCCGTTATCAACGGGGAGAAATCACTGAAGTAGAACGCTTCCAAAAGGTAATCGATACTTGGAATGGTACCAGTGAAGCTTTGAAAGACGAAGTAGTCGTTCACTTCAAGAAGACGAATCCCCTGAACTCCGTATATATGATGGCATTCTCCGGGGCACGGGGTAACATCTCACAAGTCCGGCAGTTGGTGGGGATGCGGGGACTGATGGCAGATCCTCAAGGGGAAATTATCGATTTACCGATCAAAACCAACTTCCGTGAAGGGCTAACTGTGACGGAATACATTATTTCGTCTTACGGTGCCCGAAAAGGATTGGTGGATACTGCGTTGCGGACGGCTGACTCTGGTTATCTCACCCGCCGATTGGTGGACGTTTCCCAGGATGTAATTATTCGGGAATTTGATTGTGGGACTACCAGAGGTCTTGCCATTCGACCAATGACAGAAGGTGCCAAAACCTTGATTCCTTTGGCAACCCGCTTAATGGGACGGGTAATTGGCGAAGATGTAGTGCATCCGGTCACAAAAGAATTGATTGCAGCACGCAATTCGCCAATTCCTGAAGAATTGGCGAAGAAAATTGAAAAGTCTGGGGTGGGAGAAGTTGTGGTGCGATCGCCACTAACTTGTGAAGCTGCCCGTTCTGTCTGTCAACACTGCTACGGTTGGAGTTTGGCACACGCCAAGATGGTGGACTTGGGCGAAGCTGTAGGGATTATTGCTGCCCAAAGTATCGGCGAACCTGGTACTCAGTTAACCATGCGGACATTCCACACTGGTGGGGTGTTTACTGGAGAAGTAGCACAACAAGTTCGTTCTAAAATTGATGGGACTGTCAAACTTCCCCGCAAACTGAAAACTAGAACATATCGTACCCGCCACGGGGAAGATGCCCTCTATGTTGAGGCTAATGGCATCATGCTTTTGGAGCCAACAAAAGTAGGTGATGTTACCCCAGAAAACCAAGAGGTTCATCTTACCCAAGGTTCAACACTATATGTATTTGATGGAAATAAGGTAAAACAAGGTCAGTTGTTGGCAGAGGTTGCCCTTGGTGGACGCACAACTCGGACTAATACAGAAAAAGCAGTTAAAGATGTCGCCTCTGACTTAGCAGGGGAAGTGCAATTTGCCGAAGTTGTTCCAGAACAAAAAACTGACCGTCAAGGCAATACTACAACCACAGCCGCGCGTGGTGGTTTGATTTGGATTTTGTCTGGGGAAGTTTACAACTTGCCACCTGGTGCAGAATTGGTGGTGAAAAATGGTGATGCGATCGCTTCTAATGGAGTTTTAGCAGAAACCAAGTTAACCAGTTTGCATGGCGGTGTGGTGCGCTTGCCAGAAGCTACCCCAGGTAAGAGTACCAGGGAAATTGAGATTATCACCGCTTCTGTGGTCTTAGACCAAGCAACGGTGACAGTCCAAAGTTCCCAAGGTCGCAATAACTACTTAGTTTCTACTGGCAACAACCAAGTATTTAACCTCCGAGCTACACCAGGCACAAAAGTGCAGAATGGTCAAGTGGTAGCTGAGTTAATTGATGACCGCTATCGCACAACCACTGGTGGATTCCTGAAATTTGCAGGTGTCGAAGTCCAGAAAAAAGGCAAAGCCAAGCTGGGTTATGAAGTCGTCCAGGGCGGTACACTGTTGTGGATTCCCGAAGAAAGCCACGAAGTTAATAAAGATATCTCCTTGCTGTTGGTGGAAGACGGTCAGTTTGTCGAAGCTGGCACTGAAGTGGTAAAAGATATCTTCTGCCAAAACAGTGGTGTGGTAGAAGTGACCCAGAAAAACGACATCCTGCGGGAAGTGGTGGTGAAGCCAGGGGAACTACTGATGGTGGACGATCCCGAATCTGTTATCGGGCGAGATAACACTTTCATCCAACCAGGTGAGGAATTCCAAGGTAATGTCGCTACGGAATTGCGTTATATCCAGTATGTAGAGACACCAGAAGGACCCGCCCTGTTGAGCCGTCCAGTAGTTGAGTTTGCCGTCCCTGATAATCCAGATGTGCCATCAACGACATCGGTAAGTCAACAAACCGGGCGATCGATTCAATTAAGAGCGGTGCAGCGACTACCTTACAAAGATTCAGAACGCGTCAAATCTGTTGAAGGTGTAGAACTGCTGCGAACCCAGCTAGTGCTGGAAATTGAGCAAGAAGGGGAACAAGACCATAATGCTTCACCCCTGGCAGCAGATATTGAATTAGTAGAGGATACTGAAGACCCAGAAGTTCAACGTTTACAACTAGTGATTTTGGAATCCTTGGTAATTCGTAGAGATATTACCGCCGATGCCACCCAAGGTAGCACCCAGACAACACTTGAGGTACACGATGGGCTAACCATCGCCCCAGGATCTGTAGTCGCACGTACCCAAATCTTGTGTAAAGAAGGCGGGGAAGTACGAGGTGTTCAAAAAGGAACAGAAAACGTGCGTCGCTGTTTAGTGTTGCGCGACGCTGACAGGCTTCCCATTAATACTAGTACTCAGCCAAAGGTAAAAGTGGGTGACTTGCTAGTAGAAGGTACAGAAGTCGCTCCTGGAGTTTTTGCCCCAGAATCAGGGCAAGTAGTGGATGTTAAAAGTGTCGCTGCTGCATCTGGTGGGGAATCAGCTTTAAGTAGTAAAAACTACGTTATTACTACCCGTATAGGTCGCCCTTATCGAGTCAGCCCTGGTGCTGTGTTGCAGATAGAAGACGGCGATTTGGTACAACGGGGTGATAACTTGGTGTTGCTGGTGTTTGAACGCGCCAAAACCGGAGATATCATTCAAGGTTTGCCCCGGATTGAGGAACTACTTGAAGCTCGTAAACCGAAAGAAGCGTGCATCTTATGTCGGCGGGGCGGCGAAGTTAAGGTAGTTTACGGTGATGGTGATGAAGCGATCGCCATCAAGGTCGTAGAATCAAATGGCGTGGTGACAGATTATCCTCTGGGACCGGGACAAAACTTAATTGTGCCAGATGGCTCAATAGTATTAGCGGGACAACCGTTAACTGATGGGCCATCCAATCCCCACGAAATTTTGGAAATCTTCTTTAGCTTGGGTTCCGAAGATGGAATCTATGCTTGTGCTAGCCTTGCTTTACAAAAGGTACAGACTTTCTTGGTGAATGAAGTGCAAATGGTGTACCAGTCTCAAGGGATTGATATTTCCGATAAGCACATTGAAGTGATTGTTCGCCAGATGACCAACAAAGTTAGGATTGATGATGGTGGTGACACCACAATGCTTCCCGGCGAATTGGTGGAACTGCGTCAAGTTGAGCAGGTGAACGAAGCTATGGCAATTACAGGCGGTGCTAGGGCACAGTATACCCCAGTATTATTGGGGATCACTAAAGCATCGTTGAACACCGACAGCTTTATTTCCGCCGCGTCCTTCCAAGAGACAACACGGGTACTCACCGAAGCAGCTATCGAAGGCAAATCTGACTGGCTGCGCGGATTAAAGGAAAACGTGATTATCGGGCGATTGATTCCGGCTGGTACTGGATATAATACCTATGAAGAACCAGGAGCGATCGATGACTATGCTGCTGAAATTACCAGTAGTGTGTTAGATGAAGTTGACGATCCCCTAGATATGGTCTTAGATGATCGCAATGCTCGCACCTATAATTTAGATTCTCCTACTCTTGGGGAATCTGGCTTTGGCAGCAGACGTGCAGAAAGGTCAATTCTAGATGAAGAAGATGAATTAATTGCTGACGAAGTAGTAGACGACGACGATTACGAGGAAGAAGAGGAAGACGACGAAGATGATTTCGACGACGAATAGAGACTTGAAATTTCGCGTCTAAAAGGTAAAAGGTAATATTGAGTCTGCTCAATTACCCATAACCAAAGTACCTCACCTGTGCTAGCGCACCCCTTGGCAAGGGGCGCGCTAGTTCCAGTTTTACCCCTAACAAGCAAGTCGTTATATTCAATTAAAATAACGTGTGCCTCCGTTGGAGACTCACGTTAAAATAGCGATCGCAATCAATAGACTGAAATTTTCTCTTTCACATACAGAGTCTAGTCATTTACATCGCTTAAAATCTTAAATTTAGTCCTCTTGAGAAGACTTTAGCTATTAGCTTTAGAATTTCTTTCCAACTGGGATAGCAACCAAGTGAGTAATTGAAAAGATATTGGTAATCATAACCCTGGAAAAAGAGGGGATTAAGCATTAGCTGTTATTTTGAATTTCGTCTAACTTGGCACGTACTACCTGGATATCCTGCCACATCAACCATTTTGGCGCACCTCTTTCTTTAGAAGGGTTACGCAGCAAGTAAGAAGGATGAAAAATTGGCATACATAAACGCCCTTCCCACTCTAGCCACTGACCGCGAATTTTCGTAATTCCCCGCTTATCGCCAGTGATACCTTTGACAGCAGTCGCACCCGTTAACAAAATTATTTTGGGGTCAACTAAGCGAATTTGTTCTAGTAGGTATGGTAGACAAGCCGCCACCTCTACAGGAGTGGGAACTCTATTATCTGGGGGGCGACATTTATTGATATTGGCAATATATACATCATGCTCAGTAGTTAGATTCACTGATGCCAAAATTTTCTCCAGCAATTGTCCCGATCTGCCTACAAATGGTAAACCCGTTTCATCTTCATTTTGACCTGGTGCTTCCCCTATAACCATAATTGGTGCTTTGGGATTACCACGTCCGACAACAGCATGAATTCGAGTATCTCCTAATGGACAACGGTGGCAGCGATCGCAATGCTGTGTCAACTCCGTTATGTCAGAATAAGTTCCGGGAGCGATCGGAATTTTCGCGTCTGTAGGAATCAGTTCTCGTTGATTAAAAGTTGAGTCGTCGAAGAGGCTGAGTTGGGTTTCGCTGCTCATGAAAATCAGGATTTTGGCATCAGCACCAGTTGTTATATCTGATTTAAATAGCCCTTTGGCTGGATATTTATCAGTACAATAAACTTTTGCTGAATACTTAATTATTTATACAAATCTTATTGTATCAGTTAATTTGAGACAAAATTCAGTCATGATAAAAGCAGTGCCGTCCTAAGATGCTGGGGGAAACCATGTCATATACCCCACTTTTCGCCGATCGTACCCATGCGGGTGAAGTATTGGCGCGAGTAATTCATGATGTTTTGACTCAGCAAACTATTGATTCTGGGGTAAAGCCTGTACCAATTGTTTATGCTTTGCCAAGAGGGGGTATACCAGTAGCAGCACCAATAGCACGTCTTTTAGATTGTCCGTTGACAATCGTTGTGGCAAAAAAGATTAGCCATCCCGAAAACCCAGAGTTAGCAATTGGTGCAGTGACTACTTCTGGAAATGTTCTTTGGACTGATCAAAAGCTATTTCGCTCTAAATATGATGCGCGGTGGCGAGAAATAGCTTTAAATAAAGCGATAAACCTTGCTAAGTCTCTTGAGGCTCAATTAATCCCTGCTTGTCCGCAGGTGAATGCAGAGAATGCTACGCTGATCTTAGTTGATGATGGCATTGCTACAGGTATGACAATAGCGGTAGCAGCAAATGCTATGAGAGCGCTTTCTCCAGCAGCAGTTTGGCTATGTACTCCAGTAGCGCCACAAAAATTGCTACCTTGGTTAGAACAGTGGGGCGATCGCACAATAGTCTTGGAAACACCCGAACCCTTCTGGAGTGTGAGTAATTTTTACGCAGAATTTCCCCAAGTAGATACATTAGAAGTTCTCGTATATCTCCAACAACAAAAAACAATCGGGGGAATTGATTTGTGCTAGTAATTTTGAATTGTTTCCCAGCCTTGCTTTTTAGCTATTTGAAGATGTTCTCTGCTGATATTGCATAGCTTTGGCATAATCACCCAAGGCTTTATAAGCTTTTTCCAGACTGGTAAGAACTTCTTCTTCAGTGCGCCGATCTTTCATACTCCTAGCTAGTAGCAAACGTTCTTCATGATATGTAATTGCTTTTTTATAGTCACCCAAAGCTTCACAAGCAACTACTAAATTACCTAAAGACTGTTCCTCGATACGCTTATCTGGAATTTGTCTAGCTAATTGCAACCGATCTTCATAATACTTAATGGCTTTGGTATAATCACTTAAAGCATAACAAGCATTGCCCAGATTTTTTAGCACTTGAGAAGCACTGCGAACATTTTTTAAGGAGCGTGATAGTACTACACATTGCTCATAATAGGCGATCGCTTTTGGGTAATTGTTTAAAGCATACCAAGCATTACCCAAATTCTTGAGTACCTGTTCCTCCCCCCAATTATCTTTGAGTTCCCTCACAATCTCTAGACTTTGCTGTTGATACTCAATAGCCTGTGTAAAATTACCTAAAGCTTTATACACCAATCCCAAATTATTGAGTGCTGCGACTTGACTGCGTTTGTCTTGCAACTGTTGCGTTATTTTCAAACATTTTTCTAGAAACTCAATAGCTTTATTATGATCGTTCAAATGACGGTATGCATTTCCTAAATGGGAAAGTGCTTGCATCTGCAATGCTAAATCTGAGGTGTTATTAAGCAAAGACAAACACTGTTGGGAGTAAGAGATAGCACCTTTGTAGTCTCCAGCGCTGTAAGTTACCAATCCTAAAAAAGAAAGTACCTGTGCCTGTTTTTCTAAATCGCCAACTGCCTGAAATAGCCCCAAGGATTGCTGTAAAGACTTCATAGCCGTTATTAATTCGCCACCTTGCTGCTGTTGAATTCCTTGCCTTAGTAGCTTGGACGCTTCTGACAAATGGTCATTACTTTCTTGTAGAGGTATTATTTCTGCTTGTGAACCAGAGTCAAATTCATGGGTAATTGTATTACGCTTCACTGGTTTTAGGTATGTTATGGGTAATTGCAAGGGAACTGTATTTTTCGATCTGGTTATTCCATTCGCATTTTAGACATCAACTTCTTCCTGCAAAGTCTGGTGTTAAATCTAGTATTCCCAAAACCAGGACGCATCTTTCATCAGTCTGCTTTACCACAGCATAAGTTTAGAAAAGGTAAAAGTTTATATAGCGATCGTTACTCGAGGCTTTCAGATTTCTACTCATGAAGAGTAATAAATATATAGCAACATTAGAGTGTTTGTGATCGTCTCTATTTGTTCTTTATTCGTGTTCTCCACATCTAGAGTAGTTCGATTAAAAAACTATTTTTGACAAGCTTATTTAATAGTTTTATTATCAATATCTCTCCTTTATGTATGGTGCAAAATACTCCGCACTTCCATTAAAATTTTCCCTAGCATATTTTTACCACTCCCATCGGCTCCGCAACCCCAGTAAAAATCGATAGGTGAGTTTTCAACAATTTCTACATTGTTTGTAGAAAGTAAGATATCTCTAATATCTGTATGAGTTTGAAATTTACACAGCACAGCTTGCCGCATAATGTCATCTTTAACCTGTTCCCAATCTTGGCGTAAGGGACGCGTTCTCTCATTTTTTTGAATTTACTGAATTTTTAAGTTTTTTATAAAACAGATGATTTGTTTTCTGTTGATTCAATAAAGGCCTCAAACTGACCATTAGGAGTCCATTGGATAGCCCCATCTCGTCCTGTAAAGAACAGTTTAGTTTGATTTTGATTCAGTTCAGATAAAGTTTTTGGATCAAAGTTGGCAGAAGAAGCGATCGCTACTTGTGGTTGCAGAGCAATAACTAAATCTTTCAAGGACTCTGGGGCACACCAAAGCACTTGTGGACTAGGCAAACTTCCATTTTTAACTAGTTGCTGTACCTCTTTAGATTTAACATTACCTATTAATAACCAATTCTGGTCTAAAATTTGCAATTGTAAAATTGGTAATTGGTCGTTGATTAACTGGGCTACTATAGAACCAGTTTTCACAGCTTGCCCAACTGCTAAAGTTTGATAAATTCCTTGATGTTTTTGTAGTTCCTGTTGAATTGCCTGATTTGTAATAGAATTATCTGTTTGGTTGGAATATTCATAAAAATTATTAATTGGTAACCGTTGCATTAATTCAAACCAAGCATTACTTTCATTGCCTTGAAAATCAGTTGCGATCGCCCAATTTATTTGATTTACACCCTGCTGTTGTAAAAACGGTAAAATTGTAAAACGTCCTGTACCTTCATCACCACTATTAATTACAGTTACAGTACCTCGATCTTGAACAACTACAATTGGTTCTGTCCCAGATTCTAAGACAGTTATCCTAAACAATGTATTTTTAGAGTGCCAAAGTGGGATGAATACTAAACCAATCGCAATCACATTAGCAAACCACCACCGCCTTTGCCACCAACGCACTAGCCAGACCAATACAATTAGTATATAAATTGCTAAAAGCTGCCAAGTAGATATGCTGCCTACGGCAACAGAATTTCCAGGTAACTTGCTAAAAAATTCCACTAGTTTAATTAGCCAATCAGTAGGATAATGTAACACCCCGGCTAGGAGGCTTCCTGCTTCAGTCCAAACTAAACCTACTAACGCACTGATAATTCCACCTATACTAATGATCGAAATTAATGGAGTACTAACCACATTCAGCAACAGACTATAAGATGGTACAACCCCAAAGACAAAAAGTTGCACAGGTAAAGTCCAAATAGTTGCAGCTAGGGGAACAGCAATTAAAGCAGCGATCGCAGGTGGTAGCCATGCTAGGCGATTGACTAATGCGGGTACTGTTACAACTAATCCTAATGTTGCTAAAAAACTCAATTGAAAACCTAAATCCCAAATCCATAGAGGATTAAAAACTAATAGCAGAGTTGCTGCTAATAGTAACGAGCCAAACTGTTTTACCTTCCTTTTTAATAGCAGACCAACTAATGCCGCAAAACCCATAATTACAGCTCTGAGAATCGCAGGTTGAAACCCTGTTAAACTCAGAAAAATGATTAAACCCAAAAACCCAAGGGTAAATTGTGTTCCTTTTCTTGCCCGTCTCGTTAACTGTAAGATTAAACTCAGAATCAAAGAGGTTTGGAACCCAGAAGCTGCTAAAGCATGAGCTAATCCGGCTTGTACAAATAAGTCTCGGATATCGTAGGGTAAATCAACAGCTTTGCTACCTAAAACCATTGCGCTGACAAGAGGTCCTTCAGGAATACCCAACCAACGAACTTGCGAGCGCACAATTCGCTCCCGAATTTGCCACCATCCCCATTTACGTTCCTGATCTAAAACATTTATTTGTCGCCCAATTAGACCAGCAAAAGTTCCTTCCTGCTTGAGAAACTTCTGAAAATCGAAACCGCCAGGGTTGGAAGCCGCCTTTGGTTTGTACAAAATCCCAGTCACGGCAATTTGTTGACTAGGGTATAACCCAGTAGCCTGAAGTATGGGGACTGTCACATACAATTTGCCTGTAACCCCTTGTGGGACACCTGCTGAACCTTTATCATTTTTAACTTCATCTAACTGAGTCGTTTCCAGCCAAAATTGTCCTCGCTGACTGCGAGTTAAGCGGGGATTACTCGCCACTTCACCGCGTACAATCACAAGTTGTTCTTGATTGCTGCTATTTCCAGGCGGGACAAACTGACTAATATCTTTTGCACCCGGTTGTGGCATTCGCCATTGAAAATATAAAGTTGCCAATAATCCCACCAAGCCAGCAGCTAGCCATATTCGAGGATGGGGAGTACTTTGCCAAATATTAGGCACTGCCTTATTTTTACTTCCAGCATTTTCCGGTTTCTGAGCAAATTGCTGTAGTGTGGTGCGTTTTCTAAAGAGTATTGCTCCCACAATCCCCACAACCAAAATCCCCACACCACCCCAAGGAACTGCTGTAAGCAGCAACCCAAAAATGTAGCCAAGACAAATAATTACACCACTGGTTTGAATCATAAGATTTTTGTAAAAGCACCTGGCAACCTGAATTTGCAGGTGATTTAAATATAGACAGGGCAGCAATAAAGAAAAGTCGGCGTTGCTGAATTTGGTTATGAAAGTCAAAAATCAAATATTCCAAATTCTTATTATCTGTGCTTGAAGCACCTCTGCGTGAGCTTTTTATCTCTCTAATCAGCAACAGCGAAAAGTTTTTATGCTTGTGGTGAGTATAATCCATCAAGTTTATATAAACAAAGCCCGCACAGGCGGACCTTATCCTTCTTGTAGCTTTAATGTTCTAGATACAATATTTAACCGTACTTCTATTTTTTAGCAAAAGCCAGATCAAAAAAATATACCTGGCTTAAACCTCTGTGCCACAAGGATAAACAGAACACAAAATCGTAGTGAATTAAATTTGGTACGACCCTGCCTGCGTACTTTTGCCTTTACTTTGCGTTCCTCTGCCTTCAAAAACGCTCTTATTTTACACAAAGCTGTACTTAGTTCGGGTAGCCGCACCCTTTAGGATATAGGGTTTCCTGTTGAACTCACAGTATCTTTGAGCAACGGAAAACCCAACTTCTCCCTTTGCTCAACATATAAATGAGCTACCTTCCTAGCCAAATACCGAATCCTGCCAATATAGCGAGTTCTCTCCGTCACCGAAATCACACCTCTAGCATCCAGCAGATTGAATGTGTGTGAACACTTCATTACATAATCTAAGCTAGGCACTACCAATCCTCGCTCTGTCAATTGGGTAGCTTCCTGCTCATACAAATTAAATAATGTCAGTAGCAACTCAGGATTTGACGCTTCAAAGTTGTATGTGCATTGCTCAATCTCACTTTGCAGGAAAACATCGCCATAAGTAATGTTGTCTGTCCACTGAATCTTAGTAAATGCTTCTACTTGCTGGAGATACATTGTCAGCCGCTCTAGCCCGTATGTAATTTCAATCGACACCGGACGGCAATCAATTCCTCCACACTGTTGAAAGTAGGTAAATTGAGTAACTTCCATCCCATCTAACCATACTTCCCACCCAGTACCCCAAGCTCCCACAGTTGCATCTTCCCAGTTATCCTCTACAAACCTAATATCGTGGTCTTCAGGACGAATACCTAAAGCTCTTAACGAATCAAGATAAATCTCCTGAATATTATCTGGTGATGGCTTAATCAGAACTTGGTACTGATAATAGTGTTGAAAGCGGTTGGGATTTTCGCCGTAGCGTCCATCAGTAGGTCTACGACAGGGTTCAACATAAGCAACAGCCCAGGGTTCTGGTCCCAATGCTCTTAAAAAAGTCTGGGGATTCTTAGTACCAGCCCCCTTCTCAATATCGTATGACTGGGCAATAAGACAACCGCGATCGCCCCAGAAATGATTCAGTAAACTTATTATCGACTGAAAATTCACGCTTGTTCCATCCTTAGTCAACACAGTGCATAAACCATTGTTGCCTACAACCCAACACTGTAGTTAGTTTCAGGAGACAGAAAAACCGTCCAAAGTTATTTTGGGAAAAATAGTTGACACAAGGAGATAGGTTCGCTATATTGAATAAGTGCTTGAAGCGGAGCGCGAAAGAGCGACGCTTACAGGGACACCGAACCTTGAAAATATTATAGTTTGAAAGCGATTATACAGCAAGTGTATTGCGTCAAGCAAATCAAATAAAAATAACTAAGCTGAAGTTAAAAAAGAGCAGCTAAATGAGCTATAGAGCTTTCCACAAAACGGAGAGTTTGATCCTGGCTCAGGATGAACGCTGGCGGTATGCTTAACACATGCAAGTCGAACGGTGTCTTCGGACATAGTGGCGGACGGGTGAGTAACGCGTGAGAATCTGGCTTCAGGTCTGGGACAACCACTGGAAACGGTGGCTAATACCGGATGTGCCGAAAGGTGAAAGGCTTGCTGCCTGAAGATGAGCTCGCGTCTGATTAGCTAGTTGGAAGTGTAATGGACTCCCAAGGCGACGATCAGTAGCTGGTCTGAGAGGACGATCAGCCACACTGGGACTGAGACACGGCCCAGACTCCTACGGGAGGCAGCAGTGGGGAATTTTCCGCAATGGGCGAAAGCCTGACGGAGCAATACCGCGTGAGGGAGGAAGGCTCTTGGGTCGTAAACCTCTTTTCTCAGGGAAGAACACAATGACGGTACCTGAGGAATAAGCATCGGCTAACTCCGTGCCAGCAGCCGCGGTAATACGGAGGATGCAAGCGTTATCCGGAATGATTGGGCGTAAAGCGTCCGCAGGTGGCAATGTAAGTCTGCTGTTAAAGAGTCTAGCTCAACTAGATAAGAGCAGTGGAAACTACATAGCTAGAGTACGTTCGGGGCAGAGGGAATTCCTGGTGTAGCGGTGAAATGCGTAGAGATCAGGAAGAACACCAGTGGCGAAGGCGCTCTGCTAGGCCGTAACTGACACTGAGGGACGAAAGCTAGGGGAGCGAATGGGATTAGATACCCCAGTAGTCCTAGCCGTAAACGATGGATACTAGGCGTGGCTTGTATCGACCCGAGCCGTGCCGTAGCTAACGCGTTAAGTATCCCGCCTGGGGAGTACGCTACGCAACGGTGAAACTCAAAGGAATTGACGGGGGCCCGCACAAGCGGTGGAGTATGTGGTTTAATTCGATGCAACGCGAAGAACCTTACCAAGGCTTGACATGTCGCGAATCTTCTTGAAAGAGAAGAGTGCCTTCGGGAGCGCGAACACAGGTGGTGCATGGCTGTCGTCAGCTCGTGTCGTGAGATGTTGGGTTAAGTCCCGCAACGAGCGCAACCCTCGTTTTTAGTTGCCAGCATTAAGTTGGGCACTCTAGAGAGACTGCTCGGTGACAAACCGGAGGAAGGTGGGGATGACGTCAAGTCAGCATGCCCCTTACGCCTTGGGCTACACACGTACTACAATGCTCCGGACAGAGGGCAGCAAGCATGCGAATGCAAGCAAATCCCGTAAACCGGAGCTCAGTTCAGATCGCAGGCTGCAACTCGCCTGCGTGAAGGAGGAATCGCTAGTAATTGCAGGTCAGCATACTGCAGTGAATTCGTTCCCGGGCCTTGTACACACCGCCCGTCACACCATGGAAGCTGGTAGTGCCCGAAGTCATTACTCCAACCATTCGTGGAGGAGGATGCCTAAGGCAGGACTGGTGACTGGGGTGAAGTCGTAACAAGGTAGCCGTACCGGAAGGTGTGGCTGGATCACCTCCTTTTCAGGGAGAGCTACACCCCTTAGATATCGAAAAGCAAACAGCTATATAGATAGTAAGTTGGTCATTCCTAGGTCGGTCGCAGACATTTGCATATTGTTGAAAGCTTTCAAACTATGATTTGGTTCGAAATGGGCTATTAGCTCAGGTGGTTAGAGCGCACCCCTGATAAGGGTGAGGTCCCTGGTTCGAGTCCAGGATGGCCCACCTGAAAGTAATTGCTAATTCGTAATTTGTAATTCGTAACTAAAGACGAGTTAAAAGTTATGAGTTAGAAATTATAATCTGGGGGTTTAGCTCAGTTGGTAGAGCGCCTGCTTTGCAAGCAGGATGTCAGCGGTTCGAGTCCGCTAACCTCCACCTGTGGCAAGAGTGCCATTGAAAAATAATATTGATATATATTGAGAGTTCAGCAACATGACTTTGGAGTCAGACTGCTGAGTTAGTCTCAGCCAGAACCTTGAAAACTGCATAGTAACGCGAAATTAGCAGGCAGACACAGACATTCTTAGTGATGAGTGCCCAGTGCTGAGTACTGAGTCAAATCAGTGCGAAGTGGCGAGGTAATCAGAACTAACTATTTGTAATTGTGAATGCAAAAGTTAAAAGACCAAAAATTTGAGTGGTTCAAGCGAATAAGGGCTAACGGTGGATACCTAGGCACACAGAGGCGACGAAGGACGTGGTTACCGACGATATGCTCCGGGGAGTTGGAAGCAAACATTGAGCCGGAGATTTCCGAATGGGGCAACCCTATATACTACCTGCTGAATATATAGGCAGGAGAGAGCCAACCCAGCGAATTGAAACATCTTAGTAGCTGGAGGAAGAGAAATCAAAACAGAGATTCCCTAAGTAGTGGTGAGCGAAAGGGGAAGAGCCTAAACCAAAGGGTTTACCTTTTGGGGTAGTGGGACAGCGATATCGAATCTAGCGGTTAAACGAAGCAGCTAAATACTGCACCAAAGAAGGTGAAAGTCCTGTAGTTGAAAACTCAAGGATAGTAGCTGAATCCCGAGTAGCATGGGGCACGAGGAATCCCATGTGAATCAGCGAGGACCACCTCGTAAGGCTAAATACTACTGTGTGACCGATAGTGAACCAGTACCGCGAGGGAAAGGTGAAAAGAACCCCGGAAGGGGAGTGAAATAGAACATGAAACCGTTAGCTTACAAGCAGTGGGAGGACTATTCAAAGTCTGACCGCGTGCCTGTTGAAGAATGAGCTGTACGACTTATAGGCACTGGTAGGTTAAAGCGAGAATGCTGGAGCCAAAGGGAAACCGAGTCTGAAAAGGGCGAATATTATCAGTGTTTATAGACCCGAACCCTGGTGATCTAACCATGGCCAGGATGAAGCTTGGGTAACACCAAGTGGAGGTCCGCACCGACTGATGTTGAAAAATCAGCGGATGAGTTGTGGTTAGGGGTGAAATGCCAATCGAACCAGGAGCTAGCTGGTTCTCCCCGAAATGTGTTTAGGCGCAGCGGTAATGATTATATCTGGGGGTAAAGCACTGTTTCGGTGCGGGCTGGGAGACCGGTACCAAATCGAGACAAACTCTGAATACCCAGAGTACACATTGCCAGTGAGACAGTGGGGGATAAGCTTCATTGTCAAGAGGGAAACAGCCCAGACCACCAGCTAAGGTCCCCAAATCATCGCTAAGTGATAAAGGAGGTGAGAGT